>JACPDV010000167.1:6964-7373 GCA_016183835.1 Armatimonadota bacterium | reverse complement strand
GTCCAGCAGGCGCGCCAGGTACTCCCCCGCCAGTTTCCCTCCCGCATAGTTGTCGGTGGCAATATGGGAAACGACGGGTGCGCCCTGGGCGGCGATGTCGGCGGTGAAAACGGGGATGCCGGCGGCGCGGGCTTTCTCCACCGCCGGAGCAATGCCGCGGGAATCCACGGGGCAGGCGATGATGGCGTCAACACGCTGTACGATGTAGTTCTCAATCTGCGCCTGCTGCTTGGCCAGGCAGTTGGGCAGGAGGTTGAGCGACTTGATGTCGCAGCGGCCCCAGCGCAGGTCGGCGGTGGTGAGGCAGGCGACGCCCGGCTGGTCCGCGCGGCGGCCCACGTAGCTCCCGTCGCGGACGGTGAGGACGACGGTCGGCAAGAGCGTGCCCGGCTCCCAGGAGTGCAGCCGC
>JACPDV010000167.1:0-6956 GCA_016183835.1 Armatimonadota bacterium | reverse complement strand
GACGCTCGGGACGGCCGGCCTCCGTGAGCGCCTGCTCGGCGGCCCGGCCGACGCCGGCCACGTCGGCGCCCGCGAGGCTCAGCTCGCGCAGGCTGCGCTCGAGCCGCCGCCAGTGCCTGCCGGCCGCCCAGAGCCGGCCACGGTAGCCGATCAACGCCTCGTAGACCCCGTCGCCGAAGACGAAGCCGCGGTCGTTCACCGACACCTTGGCCTCGTCGAGCGGCATAGACCGGCCGTTGACCCAGGCTACCTCCCGCACGCGCGGTCTCCTGTCCCGCGGTTCCGCCCGCGCTTGCCAAACCCTCCCCGGGAGGGTACCATCCGGCGGATCGGGAGGCAGCCGGCATGGCCGACGTGGTGATGGTGGGCTCGGTGGCGCTCGACAGCGTGGAGACGCCGGCAGGCAGGGCGGAACGTGCGCTTGGCGGCGCGGCGTGCTACGCGGGCGTGGCGGCGAGCTTCTTCACCGCGGTGAAGCTGGTCGGCGTAGTGGGCGAGGACTTCGACCCGGCGCACCTGGCCTTCCTGGCGTCGCGCGGGATCGACACCGCGGGCATCGAGCGCGTGCCCGGCAAGACCTTCTTCTGGGCCGGACGCTACTCCAACGACATGAACGACCGCGTCACGCTCACCACCGAGTTGAACGTCTTCGAGCAGTTCGACCCGGCGCTGCCCGCCGCCTACCGCAGTGTGCCCTACCTGTTTCTGGCCAACATCCAGCCCGGGCTGCAGCTCAAGGTGCTCGACCAGATGACCCGGCCGCGGTTCGTCGCGCTGGACACCATGAACCTGTGGATCGAGCACACGCCGGACGAGCTGCGCGCGGTCATCGCCCGGGTCGACCTGCTCCTCCTCAACGACAGCGAGGCCCGGCAGCTCACGGGCAAGGCGCACCTGCCCGAGGCCGGCTTCGCCATGCTGGGTCTGGGGCCGCGCGTGGCCGTGGTGAAGAAGGGCGAGCACGGCGCGGTGGTCTTCACGCGCGACGGCATGTTCCTGCTCCCGGCCTACCCGGTGCCGCAGGTGACCGATCCCACCGGCTGCGGCGACGTCTTCGCCGGCGGGCTGGTGGGCTACCTCGCCGCCGTGGACCGCAGCGACGATGCCGCCCTCCGCCGCGCCGCCGCCTACGGCACGGTGCTGGCGAGCTTCAACGTGGAGGATTTCAGCCTCGACCGACTCCGCACCCTCACGCGCGAGGAGGTGGAGGAGCGCTACCTGGCGTTCCACGGCATGACGCAGTTCGGGCTGACCTGATGCGCCGCGGGGTCGCCCTCGCCGCCTGCCTGGCCTGCCTGGCCGCCGCGCGGGGCGCCGTCTACGTCGAGGCCGAGGCGTTTCAGTACCCCGGAAGCTGGCAGATCGAGAGCGGCACGCTGGGCGCCTTCGGCGGCCGGTGCCTGGCCAGTCTCGAGGGCGCGGGCGGCCGCCCGGCGGTCGCCGTGGTGCCCATCCCGCGCGCCGGCGCCTGGCAGCTTCGGGTGCGCGCCAAGGACTTCCCCCACGACCGGCCAGGGATCCGCCGCTTCGCCGTGGAGGTGGACGGACAGAGGAGCGGACGCGAGTTCGGCGCGCACGGCCGCGACGATGCCAACGGCTGGGACTGGGAGGACGGCGGCACGCTGCAACTGTCCGCGGGTGAGGTGCTGGTGGCGCTGGTACCGGTCACCGCCTACAGCCGGTGCGACGCCGTCGCCTTGACCGCGCCGGGCGAGGACGTGCCCCACAGCCCCGGCGCCGCCGCCCGCGCCGCCGCCGCCCTGCCGCCCGCCGAGCCCCTGACCGCACCCGAGCCCGCCGCGGTCATCGGCGAGCCGCTGGCCAGCTTGCGCAACGAGCGGGTCACGCTCACCTTCCATGCGGCCACCCTCGGGCCGGTCGAGAGCGTAGCGTTGGCCGTGGCCGAGGGCGGCCGGGCCGTGCTCCCGCCCACGCCGGAGACCTGGCTGGTGCTCCGCGCGCCGGCCGATGTGGAGCTCCGCCAGGGTGTGACGCCGACCTGGTCATCGTTCCGACCGGTGCCGTGCCGGGTCAGCCGCGGCGGCGCGTCGTACGACACGTCGCGCGGCTACCCCACCTGGCTGCCGTGCGCCGGCGAGCTGGAGGCGCTGCACCCCACACGCGAGCTGCGGCAGACGGGCGACACGGTCGCGCTCCAGGCTCGCGGGGCCGCCGGCAGCGTCGAGGCCACCTGGCGGCTGGAGCCGGCGGACCAAATGCCGCGGCTCACCCTCCGTCTCACCGCCGCTGTCGAGGGCTCGTTCGGCCTCGGCTACCGCGCCGGTCCCGCACTCGCCCGCGAGGCGGTGACGGAGGTGCTCTGCCCGTTCCTCTACGCCTTCCGCCGCCTGCCGCGCGAGCCGAAGCTGGTGCCTCTGGCCGTGACCTCCACGCCGATGGCGGCCGTGCAGACCGGCACCGGCGGGACGGCGGTCTGCGTTGGCGTGGCCCTCGAGCCCACGTCGCTCCCCGCCGGCTGGCCGGATCTGCGCACCACGGGCTCGGGCTTCCAACTGGTCGATGCGTCCGGGCTGGCGGCTCCCATCGCTTGGTCGCCGGTGCCGGGCGGGCCGGGGGCTAAGCTGGCGGCGGGCGGCACGGCGGAGCTGAACCTGCGGCTAGTGGCGGTGCCTGGCGACTGGTTCGCCGCCTGGCAGCGCGTGGCCGGCGGCCTCTACGGCCTGCGCGACTACCGTCACAACGCCGGCCTCTCGCTCACCGACACCGCCCTCAACGTGATCGACCTCCTCAAGGACCCCGACGCGTGCGGCTGGAGCGACGCCGGGCTGGGCTTCTGGAACATCGCGTCGCGCAACACCGTGACCCAGGCCGCGCCGCTGGTGCCGCTCGAGGCCGCGCTCCTGACCGGCGACGAGGCTCTGCTCGCCGAGCGCGCCGTGCCCACGCTGGCCCACCTCCTCTCGCGGCCGGCGGTGCACTCCGCCGCGGTGGCGGACGGCGACGCCGGGTACGGCAGCCGCAAGCTCGGCGCGCCGATGGCGCTCTACGGCAGCACCGTCCGCTTCGGGGCCGCCGCCCTGACCCGTGGCTACGCGCCGGCCTTTCACGACTGCGCCCTGGACACCGACGGGCAGCCGCTCGCCACCTTCGGCTACGGCAAGGGCCGGCCGTTCGAGGACGCCCTCGCCGCCTGGCGCGCCACCGGCGAGGAGCGGTTCCGCGAGCTGGCCCGCCGCGACCTGCGGGCCTACCTTGCCGAATACGTCGCCGGGCAGACCGAGGAGCTGTCACCCGTGCCGTTCTACCAGCTCACCTATGTGGGCAACTGGGAGGGCTTGCTGCACGCGGCGGAGCAGCTCGGCGATCCGGCGCTCACCGCGGCGGCGGCGGACCTCGCTCGGCGGATGATCACCGGCCTCTACACCTGGCCTCGCGTGCGCGACGGGGCCATGACGGTGCATCCGGGCGGGCGGTTCGAGGGCAACGGCTATCGCTGGTGGAAGGGCCCGCGGCTGGAGCTGCTTGGCTATCCGCCCGCGGCGGAGCCCGATGAGCGCCACGCCGGCCCGGCTGCCGTGGCCGAAGAGACGGTGGAAGCCTGGCGGCCAAGTGCGGTGGGACTCGGGATCGAGCAGCCTGTGACCTACGCCCGCCGTCTCTCGCCCGGCGCGATGATCACCATGGCCAACTGGGCGCCCGCGCTCCTCCGGCTGGCCACGGCGGACCACGAGCCGGCGCTCGCCACCGCCGCGCACAATGCGCTCCTGGGACGCTGGGGCAGCTACCCCGGCTACTACGTCACCGGCTTCAACGCCCTCATGAGCCGGCCGGACTACCCCCTCCGCGGGCCAGACGTGAGTGGCATCTACTACCACCACATCCCGCCCTTCCTGGGCCTGCTGCTGGACTACCTGGTCACCGACGTGGAGGTGCGCTCCAACGGGCGGATCGCGTTCCCCTGGGAGCGGCAGTGCGGTTACGCCTGGTTCGACAACCGGGTCTTCGGGCACCGTCCTGGGCGCGTGTATGGCACCGAAGGGGTGTGGCCGTGGCTGCGGCGGGGGGTGGTGACGCTCGACACGCCGCTGGTGAACTGGCTCGCGGGGCACAGCGCCGACCGCGTCTTCGCCATGCTGACCAACACATCCGGCACCGCGCTGGAGGCAACGCTGCGACTCGACCCGGCGGTCACCGGCGGCGCGGCGGGACCGGTAACGTGGCGGGCGGACGGCGGGCCGGAGCGGCCGGTGGCGCTGGCCGGCGGCGCGTTGCGGGTGCCGGTGTCGGGCCAGGGGCTGACGGTGGTGGAGTGGCGCGGCTGCCGTGTGACGGTGCCGCTCCACGCCGAGCCGCCGGCACCGCGGCAGAACGTGGCCGGGACGGCGACTGTCACGGGCGATGCGATCGTGGGCACGGTCCGGGCCGAGTGGCTCGCGGTCGATCCAGACCACGCCTTCGTCCACGTCTACAGCGATCACGACGGCTCCCAGGCGGTGCATGCCGAAGTGCGGCTGCGGCAGAACGGGGCGGAGCGGGCGCTGACGCGCGACGGGTGGCCGTTGGAGATCCTGGCGAAGGTGGACGGGCGGCAGGCGGTGGCGTTGGCCTTCACGGTGCGCGATGCCGAGGGGCGGCAGCACTCGGCGCCGGAGCTGCGCCTCGAGCCGCCCGGTTAGTCCACCGGACACCGCTCCCGCAGGCCGTCGCCGATCAGGTCCGGCCGGTCGCTGATGATCGCGTCCGCGCCGCAGACCAGGCTCCAGTCGAGCGCGGCGAGGTCGTTCACCGTCCACAGCCACACCGCCAGCGCGCGCCGGTGTGCCGCGCGGGCGAAGCCCGGGTCGCAAGCGGCGTAGAACGGCGCAATTCCCGCCATCCCGGCCTCCTGTGCCTGGTCGAACAATGCCTCGTGCTCCAGCGGGTCCACCGGCAGGCGCCCCTGCAGCCAGAGGCACGGCACCCTTGGCTCGCGCCGGGCCATCTCCGCCGCATACTCCAGGCCGAACGAGAAGATCACCGACCAAGGCCGCGCCTCGGCCTCCCGGATCGTCCGCGACACGGCGTCCGCCACGGCCGCCGGGTCACCGTGAGGCTTGATCTCGATGATCAACACGCCCACGTTGGCGTGCAGGTCCAGCGCCGCGCGGAGGGTGGGGATCCGCTCCCCGGCGAACCGCGCGTCTTTGCACGCTCCGGCGTCGAGCGTCTCGATCTCCGCCCAGGTGAGCGCGTCGCCCGCCCGGTCCGCGCCGGTGGTGCGGAGGAGTGAGTCGTCGTGGAGCAGGTAGGGCACGCCGTCGCGGGAAAGGTGGACATCGGTCTCGCAGCCGTCGACGCCGAGCTGCAGGCCGGCGCGAAATGCCGCCACGGTGTTCTCCGGGTACTCCCACGAGAAGCCGCGGTGCGCGAACAGGAGCGGGGCGGGACGGCTCACGGTTCGGACTCCTTCGGCTCACTCGATGCGACACCCGGCGGCGGAACCCTCCCACGCCGCCAGGTACTCGCCGAGCCGCGCCAGCTCCTGCGGAGCGGCGGCCTCCTGGATCGCCTCGAACAGCTCGCGTTCCTCGAAGTGGATGTGCTCGTCGAGCGCCGCCGCGACCGCCCGCGCCGCGGCGATGCAGGCGCCGGCGTCCTCCGCGGCGTGCGCCCGCTGGAGCTCGAGCACCTGTCGGCGGATGCCGGTGTGCTGCCGGAGCTGTTCCTCCTCGGCGAAGTGCGGCGCGATCTCACGGCGCCAAGCGCTGAGGAAGGCGCGCGTGCGCGAGACGATGGTGGCCGGCGTGGCGTCCGCCAGTCGTTGCGCCTGCACGAGCCCATGGTGGTGGTCCTCGCTCAGCTTCTGCAGCGCGGGGTGACGTTTCACGTGCCGGCTCCCACAGGGAGTATGCCACGGACGGCGAACGAGCGCCCGCATGACGTGGCTCTCGTTGCTCGGGCTGCTCAGCTTGCAGGCACCGCCGGCCGACCGGCTGGGGCGCAGCTACTGGCTCCACGCCTCGCTCGGCGACCTGACGCAGCGTGGCTACTGGGGACCGGACTTCCCGGCCACGCCGCCGCCGACGGGCGACGAGGTCCGTCGCGCCGCCGCGCTCCTGACCGGCCCGTACGCCGCCAACCGGCTCTACCTGGTCTACCACCACGAGCTGCCGCTCGACCAGGCCCGGACGCTGTTCCTCACCTGGCGCGAGGCGCTCCCACGCGAGGTGGAAGTGGTGCCGACCCTCGTGCTGCGGATGTACGACCAGGCCGCGACGCCGGTCTTCACGACCGAGGAGCTGGCCGGTCTCGCGGCGTTCTTGCGCGATGGGTTGCATGCGGAGCGGGTGGGATACTACGACGTCTACCCGCGCCGCGACCAGGGCCCGGGGCTCGACCTGCTGCGGCAGGCATTCCCCGGCCGGGTGGTGCGGGTGGGGAGCCAGCCGGGCGAGGCACTCGGCGACGGGATCGAGGCGGCGGTGCAGGACACCTGGGGCGGCGTCTGCGACCAGAAGGCCAACGCCGACTGGCTGCGCACCGGCGCCGGCGTGCTCGGCGGCTGGGTGCGCGAGCGAAACGGCGGCCCGCCCGTGGCCTGGGACCTGATTACCGTGGCCTGGGACTACTCGGCCAGCGAGCAGGGCGCCTACCCGGGCTACGACGACGCTCGGCGCAACCAACCGCTGCCGGCGGGGCGGAACGTCTTGGCGGCAAAGGCCATCCTCGAGAGCGCCGAAGGCGCCGCGCTGGCGGGGTTCAGCTCGGACCTGTGCATTCTGCAAGCCAACTCGTTCGTGCGCGACGGGCGGGAAGGCGGGTTCTACCGGGCGCTGCGGCGGGGTGAGCAGTACGCCGGCTACTTCCACGAGCCGTTGGACGAGGTCGCGGACATCTTCGCCGGGCTGCGGGAAGGGAATCTGCCCGAGTAGCCCGCCGCCATGTGGGCCGGGCGCCCTCGCCCGGCTCGGCGAGCGTCAGACCGACCGGCGAGGGCGCCGGTCCCACATCGCTGA
>JACPDV010000694.1 GCA_016183835.1 Armatimonadota bacterium | reverse complement strand
GCCGGCGCGGCGTGAAGGGCGGCGGCGAGGCAACACCAGGCCAGGCCAGGAATAATGCGGTGGAGTCGTTTCATAGCCAAGCTCTCCTGTTCGTGCGTTGCACCGAAGCGGTTCGCAGCAAGGTCCGGCGCGCGGCGGCGCGCGCTTCAGTATGCGGAGTTTCGTTCACAATTTCGAAAGTTGCTCGGGCAGTTGATCCGGCATGAGCCGGTAGCGGTCGGCGAGCGTGGCGCCGCGCTCAACAGCCCAATATTCCCGGCCGATCTTGACGATCACCCGGCGTCGTCCGACCAGCTCCTGCTCGCCGGTCATCACCCGCTCCAGGCGGCCGAGCACGTCGCTGTAGCGCTCGGCCGAGGGGTACTCCGCCACATAGCTGTCGCGCAGGCCGTGGAGGTGGTGGAGGAGCTCCAGGTCGCGCTTCAGTCCGGACCACAGCGCGGCGGGCAGCGGGTGAGGGAAGTGCCGGACGCCGCGCGGCGTGGCGTGCTCCAAGTAGGACTGGTAGAGGCTGGAGAGACGCAGGCCGCGCGGCCGGTCCATCGGCAAGTCCACCCCGAGCCGCTCCGCGCACGACTGCTCCACGCGGCTCAGCAGGAGCTCCATGCGCTCGTCGAAGGCGAGCGCGGCGGGCGCGACGCCGCCGGCGTGGCGGTCGACCCAGTCCAGGCAGGCGCCGAACAGCCGTTGCAGCCGGTCGAGCCGGTCGTCCGGCGCCGGCCCCGACAGGCCCAGCCGCTCCTCCAGCCGCGCCATCGAGGCCGCGATGGCGGCTTCCATGGGCTGCTGGTAGACGTACTTGATGGCGGCCGGGACCATCATCAGGCTGGCGCCCAGACCGCGCGCCAGGCGAGCCTGCTGGCCTTCGAACGGTAGCCACGCCAACTGTGGGTAGTACGGCTCGAGCCAGTCGTTGAGACCGTTGACGTTGCCCTCGGGGAAGAACACCAGGGCGCGGGCCTTAACCAACGAGTCCACCGTCAGCTTGCGGGCCTCGCGGTCGAGGCTGCCGCGCCGGATGCTGTAGCACCCCACGCTGCGGCCGAGCGTGCGGAGCCACAGCGGGATGAAGGCCATCGCCTCCCAGGCGGACATCGTCATGCCGAGCACGTCGAGCGTGCCGAGGGCGATCAGCATCACGGCAATGTCGTGGTAGGAGGGGTGGTTGGGGCAGACCACCACCGGCCCGCGGAGCGCCGCGGCGAGGCGGGAGCGATCGGGCTCGCGGAACTCGATGGCGTCGATGCGCATCCACCGGCGGGTAAGCTGCAGGCCCGCCTGCTTGGCCAGGAACAGCGCGGCGGGATGCTCGATCGGTGGGTAGAAGGTGGGCAGCGCCATCCGGTCACTCCTGGTCTACCCGCCGAGCCGCGGAGCCGGCTCGGGGTGCGGCTCCGCCACCAGCGGCGCCAGGTGGGCCAGGTCGTCCACGAGGCGCTGCATCTGCCGGTGCAGCTCGTCGGTGACCGCCGCGACCGTGGCCTTGCGGTCCGCCCGGTAAGCCTGCCAATGGTCGCCCAGGTCCACCGGCTCGCCCACCCGCACCAGGGCCCGCCGCCGTCCCGGCACCAGCCACTTGCCCAGCACCTCGCGCTCCAGCCGGCTGAGGACATCCAGGTAACGCTCCGCCGAGGGATGCTCGGCCACGTAGCCGTCGCGCACGGCCTGAAAGGTCTGCACCAGCGACAGCTCGCGATGGTACTGCGCCCGCGCGCCCTCGAGCGACTCCGCGGGCTCGTCCTCGCCGTTCGGCCCGGGGCTCTTCAGCCGACCATCCTGAAGGGCGGCGAAGAGACGCCGGAGCTTCTGCTGCAGGGTGAGATCGTCGGGCACGTTGAGCTGCAGCCCCTCGGACACCTGCCTGAGGATGAACCGGAAGAGATGGTCGATGTGCTCGTCCAGACTCACCTCCCCGGCGGGCTGGATGCCGAACTCCTGCTCCACGCCGCGGAGGAAGCCGAAGCCGACCGCCCGGAGCCGGTCGTAGCGCGGCGCGCCCGCGGGCGGCGTGAGCTGGAGCCGCGCCTCCAGGCGCTGCAGCGAGCTGTCGATGGCCCAGCCCATGGGCCGGTGGTAGAGGTACTTGACGTACACCGGAATGATGGGCAGGTGCGCCTCGTGGCCGGCCTCCAGCCGCTCCTGGAGCCCCCAGAAGCCCATCTGCACCACGCCGTCCTGAAAGTTGAGCAGCCGGTCGTTGAGCCCGTAGGTCTCGCCCTCCGGGAAGATCACCACCGTGCGCCCGTCGCGCAGGCTCTGCTTGGTGGCGGCGAACGCCTGCCGGTCGGCCACGCCGCGGCGGATGCTGTACACGCCGCACCCCTGGCAGACTTTGCGAAAGAGCGGCGCCAGGACCTGCATGGTGTCGAGCGCGGTGAGGTAGCGCGCCGGCCGCCGGAGCCGGTGGAGCACGCGGTAGATCACGACCGGCTCGTGCAGCGACGGATGATTGGGGCAGACGATCGACGGCCCGCGGAGCAGCTCTGCGAGGCGCTGCTCGTCTGCCTCGGGCAGGTCGATCTCGGTCACGCGCAGCCAGAACCGCTGCAGCAGCCAACTCACCCAGGCCATGGTCCAGCGGCCGCACAGGCTCTCCTGCGGCGGGAGGAACACGGGTTCAGCGTCGGGCGGCATGGCGCTCCCTTCGGCCCGTGGCTTTACGGGACCGCCCGGGTGCTTCCTCCCGGGGCTTGTGCTACAATCCGCGCCGTGAAGGAGCCACGCATGGCCCCCGACGACAACCAGAATCGCTTCCTCGCCGAGCTGGCACACGACCTGCGGGTGCCGCTGTCCAACATCGCCGCCACCGCGCGCCTGCTCCTCGACGGCTCCACGGGCGAGCTCACCGCGGCGCAGCGCGAGGTGCTCGATTCGCTGGTTCATTCTAGCGCCGCGGCCATCGAGTTGGTGGAGGCGCTGCGCGAGTACGCACAGATCGAAGCCGGCACGCTCACCTCCCGGCACGAGGAAGTGCCGTTCGCCGGGGTGGTGGAGTCGGCGGTGAAGGGCGTCGCGGCGATGGCCGCCGAACGGCAGGTGCGGATCGAGATCGCCGCAGAGGGCGATCCGCCGGTGGTGCGGGGTGATCTCCGCCAGCTCCGGCGCGTGCTGACCAATCTGCTGGCGAACGCGGTGGCGCACTCGCCGCGCGGCGCGATGGTGAGTGTGGCCGTCGCCGTCTCGGACGCCGAGGTGGTGGTGACCGTGTCCGACCAGGGCAGCGGGATCCCGGAGGACGAGCGGGAGCGGATCTTCGAGCCGTACGTGCGGCTGGAGAACGCGCGGGCGGGCACCGGGCTGGGGCTGAGCATCTGCCGCGGACTGGCCGAGCTGCATGGCGGCCGCGTGGCGGCGGTCGACTCCGAGCGCGGTGCGCGGTTCGAGCTGCGCCTGCCCGCGGCGCCTACCAGCGCCGCAGGTCTCGTACGGTGATCAGGGCCAGCAAGCCCAGCAGCACCACCAGCCCCACCACGTGCACGTAGGCCTCGCGCGTGCGCCCGATCACCGGGCGGCGGAACCCCCACTCGAGGAAGATGAAGACCAGCCGGCCGCCGTCGAGCGCGGGCAGCGGCAGGAGGTTCATCACCCCGAGGATGATGGACAGCATCGCCGCCGTCTCGAACAGGTCGTAGCCACCCGATCCGGCCGCCTGCGAGAGCAGCTTGAGGATCGCCACCGGGCCGCCGACCTGGTCGAGCTTCCGCCCCTGCGCCAGCAGGCCGAGCCCTTTGAGCGCCTCGTGCACCACGCTCCAGCCGCGCTCCACGCCGTGGCCCACCGAGGCCATGAG
>JACPDV010000693.1 GCA_016183835.1 Armatimonadota bacterium | reverse complement strand
TACCAGCGCAGCAGGTCCATGTCGTCCATGTTGGTGTGCTTGAAATGACGGTACATGCTGATCACGAGCGCCAGCCCGACCGCCGCCTCGGCCGCCGCCACGGTGAGGGTGATGAGGGCGAACACCTGCCCGGCCACGCCCTGCGCGATGCCGCCGAAGGTGGGGAGGGTCATCCCCTGGTCGGTGTAGCGGCTGAAGGCCACCAAGTTGATGTTGACCGCGTTGAGCAGCAGCTCGAGGCTGATCAGCACGCCCACCGCCGAGAGCCGCGAGAAGACGCCGTAGAGCCCGATGCAGAACACGATGGCCGACAGGATCAGGTAGGGTTGCACCGCGGAGTTCATCGGGGTCCCTCCTTCCCCTCGGTCTGCTGCGCGATCAGGATCGCGCCCACCAGGGCCACCAGCAAGAGCACGCTGGCCAGCTCGAACGGCAGCAGGTAACGGTCCAGCAGCGCCAGGCAGAGCTGCCGCATCTGCGTGTCGTAGAGCACCGGCTGCGCGCTCTCGACGAACCGGCTGCCGGCGAAGACCCAGCTCATCAGCGCCAGGGTCGCCGCGGCCACCACCGCACCTGGGCCCCAGCGCCGGTTGGTCTGCACCACGGCGCGGTCGGCGATGTTCTGGATCAGCATGATCGCGATGAGCATCAGCGTGACCACCGCGCCGACGTAGATCAGCACCTGAAAACCAGCGAAGAGGTCGGCGTCGAGGTTGAGGTAGAGCCCGCCCACGAACAACAGCGCGGCGGCCAGGCAGAGCGCGGAGTGGACCATGTTGCGGGCCAGCACCACGCCGAGCGAGCTCACCACGATCGCCGCGGCGAGGATCCAGAAGGCCGGGCCAGGGGTCATCGCCACCCTCGCTTACTCCACCAGTCCGAGCGCCCGCTGCAGCTTGCGCAGGGCCGACTTGGCCTGCCCCCGCAGCTTGCGGTCGCCGATTCCGTCCAGCACACCTGTCGCCACGCTTTCCGGTGGATCGGGCACGTCCACCTCGGCCGCCGCCAGCGCCTCTACCAGCGCCGCGCGGAGCGCGTCGGCATCGTCCGCGGGCGCCTCCGCGTGTGCCGGGTGAGCCAACTCTGCCTCCCTCTCCCCCCGGGAGAGGGTTGGGGTGAGGGTCGGCGGGCCCGTGGGTGCCTCTGCGGCAGCCTTCACCCCATCCCTCTCCCGGGGGGAGAGGGGGTCAGAACCGGACTCATCCGCGTTGCCAGCGGGCCTGCCGGCGGCCGCTTCGGCCGCTGGCGCCTCCGCCGCCCGCCGGGCCTTGGCCAGCGCCGACTTGCAGCTCCCGCGCAGCTTGCGGTCCTCGATCCCGTCGAGCACCGAGGCGTCGAAGCTCGCCCCGTCGTCCGGCACCGCGACGCCCGCCGCCTCGAACGCCGTGCGCAGGCCGGCCAGCGGGTCGGCGGCCGGGGTGGCGGGCGCGGCGACGGTCGCGGCGGGGAGAGGCGCGGCTGGAGCCACGCGCTCCTCGGTCCGCTTCGGCATCCGGTCGGCCTTGCCCGACTCGGGCGCGAACTGGAAGTAGGGGTTGCCCTCCTCTTCGGGGTTGACCCCCACCAGCGCGCCGTCCTCGCTCCACTGCCGCCCGCGCCGCCGCCGCTCCACCTCGTAGTCGCCGTTGCGGATCAGGTCCTCGGCGGTGAGTACCAGGTTGAGCCCGTCGCGCTGGAAGGTGGCCCACTCGAACAGGTCGGTCATGACGATGGCGCGCATCGGAGTGGGGCAGACCTCCGCGCACAGCCCGCAGAAGCAGCACGGCCCGATGTTGACCGTGAAGGTCACTGGGAAGCGCCCGTTGTGCCCTTCGCGCTTCTCCAGGTCCATCGAGATCAGGTCGTCGGGGCAGACCTTCGCGCAGGCCAGGCAGCCGATGCAGTTCAGGTCGCCGGTCTCCGGGTCCTTGGTCAGCCCGTGGAGCCCGCGGAAGCGCGGGGCGATCTCGGATGGGTAGGCGAACGTGTCGCCACCCTGCGGGCGCGGCGTCTGCCCCACCGGCGTCGGCATCACCTCGGGATAGCGCTGGGTGGTCTTGGTGCGGACCATGTTGCGCCACGTGATCTGCAGCCCCTTGCAGACACTGACGATGGTGTTGCCGACGGCCTTGACGTGTTTGTTCATGGCTGCCTACCACCCCGTCGCCAAGCGCAGCGCGGCCACGGCGAGCAGGTTGAGCACGCCGACCGGAATGAGGAGCTTCCAACCCAGCCCCATCAACTGGTCGATGCGCACCCGCGGCACCGTGGCGCGAACCCAGAAGAGCCCGAACACCAGCCCGAACGATTTGGCGAAGAACCAGAACAGCGCGAAGACGCCGTGGTCCCAGCCCAGCACCGGCCACGACTCGGGGAACGGCGACTGCCACCCGCCGAGGAACAGCGTCACCGCCAGGGCCGAGAGCGTGAAGGCGTTGGAGAACTCCGCCAGGAAGAACATGGCGAACTTCATGCCGCTGTACTCGGTGTTGAAGCCCGAGACCAGCTCGCTCTCTGCCTCGGGCAGGTCGAACGGGATGTGCGACAGCTCGGCCAGCGCGCCGAGCATGAAGAGCAGCCCGCCCAGGAGGCTGGGCCACAGGAGCCACTCACCGAGGTGCCGCTGCTGCCCCACGATCTCTTGCAGGTTGAGCGACCCGGAGGCGATCACCGCGGCGATGGCACCCAGGCTCAACGGCACTTCGTAGGTCACCAACTGCGCCGCCGAACGCATGCCGCCCAGCAGCGAGTACTTGTTGCAGCTCGCCCAACCCGCCGAGATCACGCCGATCACCGCCACCGACGAGATGGCCAGGGTGAACAGGAGCCCGACGTTCATCGGGCTGGCGACCAGGCTGTAGCCGCCCGGCTCGGTATTGCCGAACGGGATCACGAGGTAGACCATCGACGCCGGCACGAGCACCAGGAACGGCGCAATGGTGAACACCGCCCGGTCGGCGTTGTGCGGGATCACGTCTTCCTTGGTCAGCAGCTTGAGCACGTCGGCCGGCGTCTGGAGCAGGCCCAGCGGCCCCACGTTGGTGGGCCCCACGCGCGCCTGCATGAAGCCCATGATCTTGCGCAGCGCGTAGATCTGGTAGGTCACCAT
>JACPDV010000686.1 GCA_016183835.1 Armatimonadota bacterium | reverse complement strand
TGCGGATCTGGAACTCGCCGCGCCGCGCGTCCCACCACGCGAGGCTCTCGTCGAGCGCCTTGGCGGGGTCTTTGAGGACTCCGGTGAGGCGCTCCTCGGGATTCAGCGCGGGGCCGACGTAAGTGTCGTACCAGAGCTGCTTGAGCCGGTCGCGCGCGGCCGGCCAGGCGGCGGTGAACGGGTTGTCGAGCCGGGCGGCGTACTGCCGCGCCAGCGCCTCGTCGTGCGTGGCGACGCCCCACACCGCGGCCACGTGGTAGGTGCTGGACGCCGTCCGCGTGGTGAACCGCGCGACCTGCCCGGCGGCTTCGCCTTGACCGTCGCCGTCCCAGCCGCAGAGCGAGAGGCCGTTGCGCAGGCTCGGGTCGGTCACGCGGGCGGTGTTGCCGGCCACGGTCACCTGGTTGCTCGCCGGCTCGGCCTCTGACCAGCGCATCCCGCCGAACTCCCAGGTCAGCGGCACGGCGCGGTCGAACGCCACCCGGCAGATCAGGCCGTGCCCGTGCAGCGTCGGCGCCACGGTCACGGTGGCCCGCCAGCCGTCGCCGGGCACCTCCCACAGCGTGTACCCCGGCCGGAACGTGGTCACGATACCAGGCCGCTCGTCGAGCCACTGCAACGTGCCGTCGGCGGCGCGCACGGCGAGGCGCAGGTCGCCGAGCCGCGGGTAGGCGGTGCCGCTCTGGATGTCGGCCCGCGGCCAGAGCGGGTAGACGCGGTCGGCGGCGTAGGTGCCGTTGCCGGTGTTGGTCTCCATCCGGATCCGCGGGAGGTCGCCGGTCCAGACCTTGTTCTGCCCCCGGACGATGGGGCGACAGAAGGCCCGGGTGCCGCCGGTGATGCGGAAGCCGCCGTCCTCCACCGGCTCGTAAAACGGCGCCTTCGGCGGCGGGCCGGTCATGAAGGCGCTGCGGCCGAGGAGCACGCTTTGCTCGAGCGGCGGGTGGCTGAGCGGTTGGAGCGGGCCCCGGCCGAACGTCACCTGCGGCTTGACCACGCGCAGCCCGGCGAGCTTCTCGCGGTCGCCCGCGTCCTGCTGCGCCTGCTCCGCCCGCCGCGCCGCGACCCAGCTTCTCGCCGGGTGCTCCCGCGCGACCACCGTCAGCCCGAGCACCGGCCCGGCCGGCGGCGCGCCCTCGTGGACGAACAGCCCGTCGGCGGCGAACGCTTCCCCCGGCCCGGCCTCGGCGCCGAGCCACACGGCCGTCTCACCCGGCCCGACCTCGGCCTGCAGAGCCACCGGCGTCTCCGCGCGGAGGAACGGCACCCCGCACAGCCGGGCGTAGCGGGACTTGCCGGGCGGGACGACCAGCCGGACACGGTTGCGGTTCTCCGCCGCGAGGTAGCCCAGCAGGTTGGCGAACAAGCGCTCCAGGTTGGGCCGAAAGCGGTCGGCGGCGGTGGTGAAGTCGGGCAGGCGCCAGCCGACGAAGATCACCCGTCCGGCGCCGGCGTTGTACTCCACCAGCGGCCGCTCGCCGAGCCCGGCGTTGCCCTCGGCGAGCAGCGTGCCGTGCGGCCCGGCGGTGCCGTAGAAGTCGGCCAAGGCGTTGCCGCCGAGGGAGGTCAGGACCACCGGCTGGGTCACGTCGAGCCCAACAAAGGCGGGGTGGGCGCGCTGGGCGGGCGGGACGATGATGCCGCTGTCGTAGGCTGCCTCGGTGGGCCCGAGGACGCGCGGCGGGGTGGACTCGAGGCCCAGCTCGGAGGCGAGCTGCCCGGCGCAGCCGGAGAGGAGCAGCGTGCCGCCGTTCTGCACGTAGGCCAGCAGGTCGGCGTGGGCGGAGTCGCCGAGGGAGGCCTCGGGGCCGTCGCCCTGGTGGTACCAGAGCAGGTCGAAGCACTCGGGCGCGGTGTCGGCGCCGGCGTCGGTGCGCCAGCCGCCGCCGTCCGGCTTGAGCCGGGTGACGGCTCCGCGCGTGCGGGCGAAGGCCAGGGCGGCGGCATTGCGGCGCGGCGTCTCGCCGGGCAGGGCCGGATCGACGAAGCCGATGCGGAGGTCGGCGGCAGAAACGGCGGCGGCGCAGAGGAGGATCAGGCAGAGGCGGCGCATGAGCGGCTCCCGGACGCGGCTTCGGCCCGAGAGAGCGCGGTCCTGCCGCCTGACTGGCGCAGGCGCCGCGGAGCGCGGGACTCCCTCCCCTGCGCCAGCGGGGGAGGGCCGGGGTGGGGGCCGGCCACCGAGGCGTTACGTTGTCGCGCTCCGGCCCCCCTCCCGCCTCCCCCCGCTTCGCAGGGGGAAGGGCCGGACACAGCAATCTCCCCCCGCTGCGCGGAGGAGCCGGACACGGCAACGCACCGCGTGTGTCTCGTCCGCCAACGGAACTGCTTGACATCTCATACGCATATGCGTATACTCTCATTCCGAGGCACTCACCATGCTCGACACCGTGGATCCGGCGCTGCTGCCGCTCCTGGCGGAGCGGTTCCAGGCGTTGGGCGACCCGTTGCGGCTGCGCATCCTGCAGGTGCTGGACGCCGGCGAGCGCACCGTGTCGGAGCTGGTGGAGTGCGTGGGCACCACGCAGCCGAATGTCTCGCGCCATGTCGCGCGGCTGGAGCAGGCCGGGCTGGTGGCGCGCCGGCGGGTGGGCGGGTGCGTGGTGGTCAGCCTGGCCGAGGGGCTCAAGGGCGACCTGTGCGACCACCTCTGCGCCCTGATCCGCCGCCAGGCCGCGGCCACCGCCGCCCTCACCGGCAGCACACCGTCCCGAGAGGAGTAGACCTTGAAACCGCACCTCGTGATCGTCGGCGGCGTCGCCGCCGGGCCCAAGATGGCCGCCAAAGCCCGCCGCATGGACCCCGACATCCCCATCACGCTCGTCACCGACGAGGGGATCATCTCGTATGCCGCCTGCGGCACGCCCTACTACCTCGGCCGGGTCTTCGAGGACCGCAAGAAGCTTCTCGTCCGCGAGGCGGAGGACTTCGGGCGGAAGAACGGCGTCACCATGCTCACCGGCCACCGCGCGACGCGCATCGACGCGGCCGCCCACACGCTCGAAATCGTCGACCTGGCCGGCGGAGGCACGCGGACCCTCGAGTACAGTAAGCTCGGCCTGGCCACCGGCGCGCGGCCGCTGATGCCGCCCATCGAGGGGCTCGACGCGCCGGGCGTGTTCACCCTCCGCAGCGTCACCGACGCCTTCGCCATCGACGATTTCATCGAGCAGTACAACGTCCGCCGCGCGGTGGTGGCGGGCGCCGGCTTCATCGGGCTCGAGATGGTGGAGAACCTGCGCGAGCGCGGCATGGCCGTGACCCTGATCGAGCTGCTGCCGCAAGTGCTGCCGCCGGTGGACGAGGTGGTGGCGGTCGCGGCGGTCAAGGAGCTCGAGCAGATGGGCGCCGACGTGCTGCTCGCGACCCGCGTCGAGGGGCTCGAGCGCGACGAGCGGCGGGTCACCGGCGTGCTCACCAGCCGCGGGCCGGTGCCGGCGGAGCTGGTGATCATGGGCGTGGGCGTGCGGCCCAACAGCGAGCTCGCCGGCGAGGCGGGGCTGGAGCTGGGCCTGCGCAACACCATCCGGGTCAACCAGCGGATGCAGACTAGCGACCCGGACATCTACGCCGCGGGCGACTGCGCCGAGCAGACGCAGATCGTCACCGGCGAGCCGACCTGGATCCCGCTGGGCAGCACGGCCAACAAACAGGGCCGCGTGGCGGCGGTGAACATGGCCGGCGGCAACGACTGCTTCCCCGGCGTGGTGGGCACGGCGCTGGTGCGCGTGGGCGGGCTGAACATCGGGCGCACCGGGCTGCAGCAGCGCGACCTGGAACGGCTCGGCGCCGAGCGGTATGAGTCGTGCCTCGTGCCGCAGAACGACATCCCGGGCTACATGCCGGGGAGTGCCGCGCTGACGCTGGTGTTGCACGCCGAAAAGGACACCCGGCGGGTGGTGGGCGCGCAGTGCTTCGGCGCGGGCGAGGTGAGCAAGCGCATCGACGTGCTGGCCACGGCGATCACCGCGGGCATGACGACCGAGCAGGTGGCCAGTCTCGACCTGGGCTACGCACCGCCCTACGCTCCGGCCATGGACATCGTGATCACCGCGGCGAACGTGATGGGCAACAAGCTGGACGAGGCGACCCGCGGCGTGATGCCGGGCGAGCTGTGCCGCACCTGCACGCCGGAGACGGTGCTGCTGGACTGCCGCGAGCCGCACGAGTGGGCTCAGGGCCGGATCGCCGGGGCGCGGCTGATCCCGCTGGCCCAGATCCCCGAGCGGGCGGGCGAGCTGCCGGCGGACCGGCCGGTGGTGGTCTACTGCAAGGGCGGCCTGCGCAGCGCCGACGCCTACCGCAAGCTGAAGTGCGCCGGGCTGAAAGACGTGCGCTACCTGGACGGCGGCATCACGTGCTGGATGGGCGAGACGGAGGGCTAGACAGGTTGCCACGGCAGGCTGCCGAATGCAGGGGCCACGGAGCCCCTCCCATGCACCGCGCCGTTCTGCTCGCCCTCGTTGCCGCGCCGGCTGTCGCCGCGCCGCTCCCGAGGAGCTGCCTGAGCCTGCCCCGGGTGGCCGCGCCGCCGCGGCTCGACGGCCGGGTCGCTCCGGCGGAGTGGTCCGACGCGGCGGCGGTGACCGGGTTCCTGGCCAGTGGCGGCGGCAGTCTTGCGGAGCCGCAGACCCGTCTCCTCGCCTGTTACGACGCGGACGCGCTGTACCTGGCCGTGATCTGCGCCGAGCCCGAGCCCGGCCGGCCGCTGGCTTACAAGCGCCCGCATGACGACCGCTGCGGCGACGACGACTCCGTCTCGATCCTGATCGCCCCCGAGGATCCCCACGCGGCGAAGCAGGGCCACATCGCCTTCGGCGGCTACGAGGGCGCCTACGACACCTGGTACGCCGAGCTGCGCCACGTCTACACCTTCACGGTGAACGCCGCCGGGAGCCGGGCCGAGGCGTGCAACGACGTGGCCGACTGGAGCGCCGACTGGTCCGCCGCGACCGCCCGTCAGGGGCAGGTCTGGACCGCCGAGATCGCCCTCCCGTTCCGCTCGCTCGGGCTGCACGCCGCGCCGGACGACGCCCTCTGGGGGTTCAACGTGGTGCGGCGGCGGATTCCCGAGCTGAGCGCGTGGGACGCCTCCGGCAACCTCGGGCCGGGCTACGCGCCGCCGCCGATCGGCGCGGTGCTGTTCGGCGGCCGGCGGCCCTTCGCCCGGCTGATGGAGGTGCCGTCCGAGGACGAGAAGCTCGCGCTCGAGCTGGTGAACCCCGGCGAACAGGCTACCACCGTCGAGCTGCTGCTCCCGCCGCGCGACGACCTGGCGCAGAGCCTCGAGGTCGCGGCCGGCGGACGGGTCTGCACTGCCGTGCCGTGGACGCCGGCGCCGGGGCGAGCGGGTTACGTCGTCCGGAGCGCCTCGTCGCCGCTGGTCAGCGGCAGCGTGCCGGTTCCCGCCCCACCGGCTGTTACCACCGCCATCCGCCACTTCACCGCCACCGCGCAGGTGGATGGCCTGGTGCGGAACGGTTCCGGCGCCGCGCGGAAGGCAGTCCTGACGATCGACGCCGAGCCTTCCCGGGCCGCCGCAGAGGCACGGGACCGCCCCCTGCCCCCACCTTGGCAAGGAAGGGGTGAGGTGACTCGCAACGAGGCGCCACTGGAGGGCAAGAGCGGCTGCCGGCTCGTGCTGCCCTTTGCCGGTGACGCGGGCCGCCGGGGGGTCGCTCGTCTGCAGGTCTTCGACGCCGCCGGCACGGTGCTGGCAGAGACTACTCGCGAGCTGACCATCCCGCCGCGGCCCGCCTGGCTCGGCACGCAGGCCGGGCTGCCGCTCGGCGTGCTCCCGCCCTGGACGCCGATCACCGTCAAGGGCAAGTCGGTCAGCCTGCTGGGCAAGGAGCTGCGCTACGGCGACCTGGCCCTGCCCGCCGCGATCGTGAGCGCCGGGAGCCCGCTGCTGGCCGCGCCGAGCCGCGTGGTGGTGACCACCGGCGGCAAGCCGGTCGCCTGGACCTCGCGCGCCTGCCGGATCGCCGAGCAGGCGGCCGACCACGTGCGGATCGAGAGCCTCTGGCGGTCGCCCCGCCTCGAGCTGGCCGTGACGTCCACGGTCGAGTACGACGGCTTCACCTGGAACGAGGTCGCCCTGCGTCCGCTGGGCGAGGCCACCATCGAGCGGGTGGCGCTCGAATTGCCGCTGCGCCGCGAGGTGGCGAAGTACGCCTACGAGGGCCATGCTCAGGCAGGCCACGCGATCGCCGCGGCGGGGCTGCACCGCGACCTGGCGGAGAACCTCTGGATCGGCAACGAGGAGCGCGGCCTGGCGTGGCTCGCCGAGAGCCTCGAGTGGGCGCACGTGCGCGACCGCGCGCGGCAGGTGGAGGTGACCTATCACGGCGGCACGGCGCTCTGGCGCTCCGTCTTCCGGGACCACTCCGGGCGGCTGACGGCGCCGCTGACCGCCCGCTTCGCTCTGCACGTCACCCCGGCGAAGCCGGTGCCGCTAAGCCGGGCGCGGATCTGGGGCGGCGGGTTCTACGGCCTCGAGACCGCCCGCGCACCGGCGGTGGTGGAGCTGCCGGCGGACAGCCTGGAGCCGCGCCGCGGCGCGTTCGAGGCCTGGGTTCGTCCCGGCTTCGACCCCGGCGAGGAATACGACCCGACGCGCGACCGCAGTGCCTACAACCGGTTCTTCCTGACCTTCACGGCGCCTGGCGGGGACGGCTTGATCGTCTACTACAACGCCGATGACCGCTCCTTCCGCGCGCTGGTGGTGCGGCCCGGCACGGCGCAGGTGTACCCGGTGGTGATGGGCAGCCCGCAGCGGCTCGTGAAGGACCAGTGGACCTACGTCGGCGTCTCCTGGGGCGACTCCGTGCGGCTGAACGTGGGTGGGCGCGAGGTCAGCGTGCCGTGGGACAAGCCGCTCTGCGGCGACCTGGCGGGGCAGCGCCCGCGGCTCGACCTCTCCCTCTTCGAGCTGGATGCGCTGCGCCTCTCCAAGGACGCCCGGCCGCTTCCTTGGGCGCCCGCCGGCGCACCCGAGCGGGACGGCCTCACCACCTGGCTCGACCACTGCGACCAGCCGCCGGCCGGCATGCACAAGGTGGCCGGGCGGTTCGGCGACGCCTGGTCGGCCGCGGGCGAGCTGCTGCTCGACCAGGTCAAGCAGAACGGCACCCGGCGGCTGCTGATCTGGGAGCACTGGTCACGCTGGCAGGGCTACCCCGACCTGGAGCAGACGCCCAAGCTCAAGGCCATGGCCGACGCGGCGCACGCCCGGGGGATGCAGTTCCTCGTTTACTTCAACCAGCACATCTCCGGCTCCACGCCCGAGTGGCCGGGGATGCGCGACGACTTCCTGATCCCCGACAATCACAGCCGCTACCGCGAGCAGGACGTCTACTACGGCTGCCCGGCCGGGCCGTGGGGCGACCTGATCCTCGACGGCGTGCAGAAGCTGGCGGACGCGGGGATCATCGACGGCGTCTACATGGACGGCACCACCGTGCCGTGGTACTGCGAGAACCCGTCGCACCCGGCCTGCGGCGAGGACGGGGGCGACGGCCGGTGCCAGGGTCACTCCCCGATCCGCGCCACGCGGACCTTCATGAAGCGCCTGCGCAACATCTTCGCCCGCACCGGCCGTCCGCTGTGGCTCGACGCGCACACGGGCGGGTGCCTGAACATCGCCACGCAGTCGTTCTGCGACGGGTTCTACGAGGGCGAGACGCTGAGCCACTTCCGGCCGGACTACCGGATCCCGCTGGACACCTTCGCCGCGGGCTACATGGGCCGGCAGTGGGGCGTCCGCACCGACTTCCTGCCCAGCCACCACACTGCCGACCAGGCGCTGGCGATCGCGTTGATACACGACGTGGAGGTGCGCGGGGGCGACGGCCCGGCGGTCCTGGCCGCCGACCGGGTGCTGGAAGGCTACCAGGACCTTGAGACGCGGTTCATCGGCTACTGGGCGAAGTCCGACCTGTACCGGGTGGACAACCCCCGGGTCGTGGCCAGCCTCTACCTCCGGCCGGAGCGGGCGCTGCTGGTGATGGGGAGCCAGAGCGAGGAGGCGGTGACGTGCCGGCTGGACCTGGGCGGCCTGCTGCGCCGGCTGCCCGGGGCGAAGGTGCGCGACGCGATCAGCGGGGTGGAGCTGCGGGCGCCGCTGGTGCTGGCTCTGCCGGCGCGCGGCTGGCGGATGCTGGAGGTGTCGGCGGCTCCACGGTGAGGAGCACCGCCGCCCAGGCGCACCAGGCCGACATGCCGAGACCCAGAAGCCCGATCCGGCTGCCCAGGAGGTCGGACAGCGCGGCGATCACCCAGGGCACGGTGGCCACGCGGAAGGCCAGCCGCGAGCGGCCCCGGCGGTGCAGCCAGAGCGGCACGAAGAGCACGGCCGGCAGCGCGAGCAGGTACATGTGGATGCCGCACAGCGGGGCGGCCAGGATGGAGAGCAAGGCGGCGAGCCCGAACACGGCCGCCTGGCCGGTAGGCTCTTCGTCGCGCGCACGCCGGAAGGCGGCCGCCAGCACGAGCGCCAGGAGCGTCGCCGTGAGCAGCTTCGCCAGCTCGGCCGGCGGCGGCGTGGCCCACAGCGTGGTGCCCAGCAGCCGGAGCCCGTTGGTGAGGCTCTGGTTCAGGGTGGAGCACAGCAGCCAGCCGAGGCGGCCGGCCGGGTCACCGCTCAGGGCGACCTTGTCCAACCACTCGCCGAGGTAGGCCAGGTTGGCCCGCCAGCCCAGGAGGCAGGCCGGGAAGAGCAGCGCCCAGACCACGGCGCCGGCCGCCAGCCCGCCGAGCAGACCGGGCGCCGGGCGCCCGCGCGGGAGGTCGTCCGGCCGGCGCGGCGCCGCAGCCAGGAGCAGCCACAAGACCGCCGCCGGCAGAGCCGGGGTGGCCTTCAGCACCGTCGCGAAGGCCAGCAGGAAGCCGCCGGCCCACACCTGCCCGGCCGACCGGCCGTGGCGCGCCAACCGGTAGCCGCTGAGGAGGAGCAAGAGGAGCAGCGGCGAGACTTGCCCGAAGCGCAGCGCCGCCTGCGCCTGCATGCCCACGGCCAGGGGCGCGCCTGCCGCCACCCACCAGGGCGCGGGCGGGCCCGCTCCGCCGCCCTCGCCGCGCTGGAGCCGGCACAGCCGCTCGGCCTCCAGCCAGCAGCCGGCCAGGCAGGCCAGGCTGAAGGCCAGCCAGCAGAGCGCTTGCGGCTGCTCGCGCAGGCCCGCCAGCGGCGCCACGAGGAGGGCCAGCAGCGGCGGGTAGAGATAGTTCAGGCCGCCGGGATTGACCACGTCGTAGGGCCGGCCGCCGTGGAGGAACTCGCGGGCGGCGGTGGTGTAGCAGGTGAAGTCGGTGTTGTGCTGCTCCGGGTGTCCCGGCACCACCTTGGCCCGCCACCAGATGTAGGGTCCGAAGCAGACCAGGCCGAGCAGCACCGTCCCGGCGACCACCACCCCGCCGCGCAGGCGCGGGTGGTCGGCCAGGGCGCGGCGCAGCGCGGTCACCGCGGACCGGCCTCGGGCAGGACCATCGGCGCGGCGCCGGGCGGCATCTGCAGCCCGCCCAGCCCGCCCAGTCCGCCCATGCCGGGCATGCCACCCATCCCGCCGAAGTTGCCCGGCATCGCGCCGGCCGGCGGCTTATGCCG
>JACPDV010000654.1 GCA_016183835.1 Armatimonadota bacterium | reverse complement strand
GACCGCCGGCCGCCGCCGCAATTCCCTCTTCGGGGAGTAGCTCGCGCCGGCACCCCCAAAAACAGAACCGATCCCGATTCCGGTCGTTGCCTTCCGGTTTTGGCGCTCCCTTGCGGGGCGCATCTCGGGATCGGTCCTCAAGCATTTTTCGTGTACGGTCGGGGCCTAAGCCCCTCCCCGTACGCGGTGACTGGGTTTCCTCAATCACTGCCTGACCTGATTATTCCACTTCCGCGGCCGCATGCAACATCCGATTCGGCGATTCCATCACAGCACCGCAACACTCCTCGCCGGCTCCACGCGAACGCCGTTCAAACGGCTTTCACAGGGTGGTTCCGCCCGAGTTGGAGACGGGTGGCGCCTGCGGATTGGCCGTCGGCGGCTGGCCCTGCGGGGGAGCCATCGGAGGCGGCGCCACCGTGCCGGGCCCGCCCATGTGTGGGCCGCCCATGCCACCGCCCATCCCGCCACCGCCCATCCCGCCACCGCCCATCCCGGGGCCGCCCATCCCGCCACCGCGACCACCGGGCCCGCCGGGGCCGCCCATCCCGCCGCCCATCCCCTGGAACCGCTGCCTCATCTGGGCGATCATGGCGTCGTACTTCGTCTGTTGCTCGGGCGTGAGCGCGGCCTTGATCTTGGCGCCTTGCTCCGCCCGGAGCTTCTGCCGCGCCGTGACGGCCTGATCGCGCGGAAGGTCGCGCAGCGCGGCCATCTTCGGCTCATACTCCTTCATGATGGCCTCGAGCTGGGTCTTCTGAGCGTCGGTCAGCGACAGGCCGGGCCTTGGCGTACGAGCCGTAAACCTGCCAGCCCACCAGCCCGAAGGCCACCACGAGCAGCGCGGCGACCCACAGCCACTGCTTCTTGCGCCCGGCGCTCGCCGGATCCGGCGGCTCAGGCGGGGGACTGCCGGTCAGCGCGGAGTGAGTCTGAAGCTGCTGGGGCATGAGTACTCTCCTTGACCATCCCTCGGCGAGACCGCGCCGCCCGCCTGTCCGGCCGTGTGGACGGGCGGCAGGTGCCGGCAGCGCTGCCTCTTGGACGGCCGCCGGTCCGGGTTGTTCACCCGCCCGCAGCCGTCGCAGCGCTACAACACCGCTACCACCCTGCGCGTTCCCGCCGCTCGGGCTACCAGCGGAAGAAGCGGTACGGGTCGTCCCATTCGGTCGGCCGGTCCAGGTAGAGGCCCTCCAGCCAGCGCCCGACGCTGGGATCCATCACTGGCTCGAGCCGTACATCGGCCAGCCACAGCTTGCCGCTGCCGCTGAACCAGATCTGGAACTTGGTGCCCTTCGGCACGGTGTCGTTGGCCTGCACCAACCAGGCGAACGTCTTCCACTCGGCCTTCGGCGCGAAGCGCTGGTACTCAAACACTGAGCGCCAGTTGGCTGTGTTCTGGATCGTCCAAGTCACCTCGCCGGCGGTCAGGTCCGCGGCCCGCGTGCGGAGCGAGCAGCGGTACCACTGCCCGCCTTGGATGGGCATCTCGTGCTGCGCGACCATCACGTCCGGCGGTTTGGCGCCGGCCGCCGCGGCGGGGATGGTCATGAGCTGCACCCAGCCGCCGCCGGGCAGTTGCTCGCGCGTGCACGCGGCGCCCTGCACGCCGGCGCCGAACTCCCACCCGTCGGCCAGGCCGTTGCCGTCGGCGTCCACGCTGAACTCGCCGTTCTTCAACACCGACGGCCCGCTGGCCGCGCCCACCGGCTCGCCGAACCGCTCCAGGAGCGGCGTCGCACCCGAGACCCCGGCGTTGCCCAGCAGCCTCGCCAACGCGAACGAGGTGCGGCGGAAGGTGCGGCGCAGGTTGAACTGGTCCGGCCCGTGGGTGAAGTACCAGCCGTTCAGGCCGTCCTCGAATCCGCCGTTGGGGAACAGGTTGCGGCCGTCCGCCTCGCCGCCGGCGACGTAGGCGCCCTCGTAGAGCCTGACCCGGTCGACCCGGAACTGGCCGGCCGAGCCGTTGACATACGCCTGCCAGCCCTCGGGGAAGGGCTTGTCCACCTTGAACGTCACGTGCACCTCGGTCCACGCCCCGGGGTTCACAGTCTGGTCGGGCCCGCGCACCGCCCGGTCCCACGGCCGGCCCGCGCGCTCCACCTCCAGGCGCACCGCGGCCGGCCCGCCGAGCGCCTTGATGGACGCCGCGAAGGTGTACTCGTGCCCCGGCTCCCCGGCCTTCACCTTCCCCCCGAGCTGTGCGTAGGCCAGCGTGCCCATCGTCACCAGCGCGCTCTGCTTGCCCTCGGCCGCCTCCTCGGCGGTGACCGTCGCCGAGCCCAGGACGCCCATCGAGCGCGTGACCTCGAACGGCGGGAGCTGGCAGAATACCACGCTGCCCTGTGATGCCAACACCCCGTCGCCGTAGACCGCCGCACCGCCCGTGACGAGCGGCAGCTTGCGCGGATCGCGGTTGTACACGTCGGCCGGGCCCACCCCCGTCAGGGGCGACGCCGCGCCGAAGGGCTGGAACACCGTGCCCAGGTGCTCCCGCTCCTCCATCACCGGCGGGTCGGGCAGCGCGGCGGCCGCCTCCGCCGGGTCGAGCCCCAGCGCCAACAGCCGGCCGCCGCCCCGCAGCCAGCCGGCCAGCTCGGCCTTGCGCGGCGCCAGCTCGCGCCCGCCGCCGGGACCTACCACCAGCACCTGGTCCGCCGCCGGCGCGCCCTGGTACTTCGCCGGCTCGAGCCCGCAGGCCGCCAGCCAGTCCGCGCCTGCCGGATCGCCCGCATAGACCACGCTCCGCCGCGGCGCCGGCCGCCAGGCGGCGACATAGCGCAGGATGTTTCCGGCCAGCGTCTCGGCCGCCGGGTCGCGCTCGCTCCGGCCGCAGACGTCCATCTGGCAGAAGAGGACCATCCCATGGCCCTCGCGGTATTCCATCAGCGGGCTGTACTGCAGCGCGTAGCCCCCGTCCACGAGCGGGAGGAAGTCGCCCCGTGGCGGCTTCTCGATCAGCACCGAGGCGACGCTGCCCTGGTTGCCGCAGCGCCACAGGCGGGTGACCTCGAGCCCGCACCAGCGCACCGTGGGCGCGCCGTTGTAGCGCGGGCTGAGCTCGAACGCCAGCCGCGGCGGGAGGAGCGTCGCCGCGCCGCGCCAGTCGCGCAGTTGCTCGGCGCCGAGGCCGGCCAGGAGCGGGTGATCGGGCACTCGCGGGAAGACCTGTCGCAGCCCGTACTCGTTGACCCGGAAGCCGAGCCGCTTCTCGAGCGCCGCCGAGGTCTGCTCGAAGACCACCACGCGGAGCCCGTCGCGCACGCGCCGCAGATCGGGCGCCGGCCCGTCCACGGTGAGGGCGCCTCTGCCCACCAGGAGCACGTCGAAGCCCGCCAGGTCGGCGTCGGCCTCCACCCGCTGGCAGTTCACACCCAGGTCGGCCAGGAGCTTGGCGGTGTCGCCCGGCGGGTCGAACAGGGCGATCTTCGCCTGCGGCTGCGGCGGCGCCGGGCGCGGGATCACGTCCACCGTGAAGCGGTCGTCCTGGGTCTCGCCGGTGCTGAAGCGGAAGGTGGCCGTGAGCGCGTAGGCGCCCGGTGCCAGGCCGGCAGGCAGGTCGAGCTTGACGGGGATGCGCGCCTGGTCGCCGGTCTTGATCACCACCTGCTTCGTCCCTGCCACCGCCGGCTGCAGGGCGAAGGACCAGGCGGCGTCGCAGGTCACGGTGCGCCGCGAGTTGTTGATCACGACGAGCTGCTTCTCGACGCTCTCGCCGGGAGTGAAGAGGTGGTCCTTGCTGGTGAAGCGCTCGGGCTTGCCGGCGAGGTAGCCGAGGAGCGGTCCGTTGTTGCGGAAGAGCGATTCGGCCTCTGCCGAGGCGACCCAGTCGGAGGTCTGGTAGGCCAGGTCGTAGCGCTGGTAGGTGCGGTCGATGAAGTCGGGGCTGTAGCCCGGGCGCTGGAGGTTGTCCCAGTCCACCGGCAGGTTCTGGCGGGTGGGGTTGAAGCCGTCCTTGAGCTTCCAGAAGCGGGCGCACTCCCAGGGCGAGTTGGCCGACACGCCCCAGGTGCGGAAGGCGCGCCAGTTGCTGGTGGTGTAGGCGGCCTGGACGGGGTGAATGTCGTCGATGCGCTCGTCGCCCACGGCGGTGGGGTAGTCCCAGCGATGCCACACCGCGCCCTCCCGGAAGCGCTGTGCTTCCCAGCGGACGTCGGCGTCGGCGCGCTCGCTGGTCTGGTAGGCGCGGTCGCCCAGGAGCTGCGCGTTCCACTCGGCGATGCAGTACTCCCACGGCACGGGCGCGCTGCCGAACTCGCGGTGGCCCTGATACCAGCCGCGGTACATCGTCCAGTCCCAGCCGGCCGGCGCGGCGTACTCCACCAGGAAGACCGGCTTCACGCCCACCGTGGCCCAGTGCTCGAACCAGTCGTCCAGCTCCTGGATGGGCACCCAGTTGGGGTAGAAGTTGCTGGTGTGCATGGAGCTGAGGTTGCCCGACGAGTGGTGGTAGACGATGCGGTACGGGTCGACGTGCTTGATGATGGCCTCGGCGCGCAGGGCGTTAGCGGCGTTGCGCTTGGACCACTCGTCGCGCACGTCGCGGAGGCCGTCGATCAGGTCGGGGTCCATGTCGCTGTTGTAGCCGGTGGCGTTGTGGCTGGTGGAGTAGGCCACCACCGCCGGGTGGTTCTGCCCCACGCGGACGTAGAACTCGGCGAGTGGGGCGTAGCCATTGGTGCGGTCGGCGTCGGCCGCCTGCCAGACGTAGGCGCCGAAGTGCGGCTGCGAGAGCGCCACGAGCATGCCCACGTCGTCGCAGGCGCGGAGGATGTCGGTGAAGCTCAGGTGGTCCCCCGGCTCGCAACCGTAGTTGTGGGTGTAGACGAAGTTGATGCCGAAGCTCTTCAGCCGCAGGAGGCTCTCCTTGGCCCCGTCGTAGGTGGACAGCGCGGCGCCCACCTGGGCGTTGTCGAGCGGCAGGGCGGAGAGATACAGGCGGGTGCCGTTGAGGATGAAGTCGCGCCCGTCGATCCACAGCTCGCGGTAGCCGAAGCGCACCGGCGGGAGCGTGTCGAGCGCCTGCCCTCCGTCGGCGAGGGTGAGGGTCGCGTCGAGCTGGTTCTCCGGTGTGTCGATGTCCCACAGCTTGTCGGGCTTCCAGGCGGCGGTGAAGGCGATCCGCCCCTCCTTCAGATCGGCGCTGGTGAAGGGCTGCCCGGCGAGGTCCGTGACGGCGGCGCCGTGGTCGGCCAGGTGCGCCCGGAGCACATAGCGAGCGCCATCGGCGAGCCCCTGCACGCCGGCCTCGAAGCGGATCTCGCCGCGCTGCACGGAGGTGTCGACCTTGGCGTCGGTCAGCCGTGGCCCGGCCGGGGTGCTCGACAGCCAGACGTCGCCGCACAGCCCGCGGCGGGCGACGCTGCCCGGCACCTGCTTGGCGGAGTTGGTGTCGTTGTACGACATCATCACGCCCTTGAGCGGGAGGGCGACGACGAACAGGCTGAGGACCTGCTTCTGCCCCGGCCGGAGCGCGGCGGTGAGGTCGATCTCGCCGCCGGGGAAGCGCAGCTCGCCCACCTGCCGGCCGTCAAGATACGCGGCGGCGTAGGAGTTGAGGTAGTCCGTGGCGAGGGTGATGCGCCGGCCGGCCCAGCCCGCGGGCGCGGTGATCTCGCGCTGGTACCAGGCGGCACGGAATGAGCTGGGCTGCTGTCCGCTCCAGGCCGGATGAGCGAAGAGCGTCTGGTAGTCGCTTTGCAGCCAGTCCTCGTTGCCGGGCCACGGGCCGGGCACCTTGAACCAGCCCCAGTTCTGCGTGGGCAGAGTCCCGCCCTCGATTGCGCCGGGCTGCCAGCGCCAGAGGCCGTTGAGGCAGATCCGCTCGCGGGTGGGGGTGGTTTCGTGGGCGGCGCGCGCCGGATCCCAGACTGCGCGCACGCCTTGCGGCAGAGCGACGGCGGGCTGGTCCTGGCCGAACGCCGAAAGCGAGGGCACGAACACCCCTGCCGCAGCAAGGAGGGCGACGCCTGCCGGGAGTCTCATGCGCAGCTCCACGGGCGGCCACCATGAACGGTGGTCTGCGGCCAACGAGGCGGTGTTCGCCCTTCGGGCGGCGGCTCCTTGTCCCTGCTACGCCCGGTAGGAGCGGAGTCTCCCCGCCCTTCCCCGTCGGCATCGCCTCTCACGGCCCGATCTTCCACTCCAGCACGCCGCCCGAGACCTCCGGCTGGAGTTGCACCTCGATCCGCAGCGCGCTGGTCTCCACCGCCGCGAAGGTGACCTTGTTGTAGCCGTCCTTGGTCACGCCGTAGTCGCCCTCCGCCGCCACCGGGAGCCATTGGTCGCCGGCCTTGTACATCAGCCGCCACGACTTGGGCACGCGGCAGGCACCCACGCCGGTGTCGTCGAACCAGTACACCGAGACCGCGCTCACCTTCCGCGGCTTGGCGAAGTCGAGCTGCACCCATTCCGCCGTGCCCCGGTGGTCCCACCAGGTGAAACGCGGGAGGTTGTGGTCGTTCGAGTTGGCCGGCTCCAGCTCGTCGATCAGCGCCATCACCGTGTCGCCGCTGTGGCAGTGGGAGGCGCTGGGCACCACTTGGGCCACGGCCCACTCGTTGGCCTCCGGCCCGCCGATGAGCGGGAAGGCCGTGATGCGCAGCCGAGCGCAGCCCATCGGCACCAGCGTCACGGTCTCGAGCGCCTCGTCCGAGCGGATGGGTCCGGGTTGCAGCTCGGCCACCAGCCCTTGCGGGTCCTCGGTCCAGCCGGGGATCTTGCGCGCCTGCACCGCGAGGCTCAGCGGCGCGGCATCGGGCGTGAACGGCTGATCGGGCAGCGGCCCGTCGCGGCGCACGACCCTCAGCCCCTTGGCCAGCTCGGCGGAGTCGAGCACGAGGCCGTAGTTCCACGGGCTGGTGGGGAGCAGCTCGAGGTCGGGCCAGGCGTCGCTGCCGCCGCTGCGGCGCCACTCCTCGCCGATCTTGAGCGAGAAGGTGAGCGGCCCGTAGTCCACGGAGACGGCGTTCTTGGCCTTCGCCCACGTGCGCACGGAGAGGGTCATCGGCAGGCGGAGGCTGACCGTGTCGCCGCCGCGCCACTCGCGATCGATGACCAGGTAGGAGAGCGGCCGCGCGGTGACCGCCGTGGCGTTGCCGTTGAGCTTCACCTCCGGTCGGGCGCACCAGCGCGGGACGCGGAGGTAGAGCGGAAAGCGCACCGGCCGCTCGGCCGTCACCCGGAGGTCGATGGTCTCGGCGAAGGGGTAATCGGTGGTCTCGCTGAGGGTCACGGTGTCGCCGCCGCCGACCCGGGCGGTCACCTCGCTGGCGGCGTAGAGCGCGGCGCAGAGCCCGCGGTCGGCGGTGGCGAACCACAGCTCCTCGGCGTAGTAGGGCCAGCCGTGGGAGACGTTGTGCTGGCAGCAGCGGTAGCGCGCGTCGGGGCTGTAGGCGAACATGCAGCCGCCGTTCTGCACGCCGGGGCTCTTGTTGCCGGCATCCAGCCGCACCTGGTTCGGCGCGGTGAGGTAGTGGAGGCCCTTCAGGTCGGGCGTCAGGGCGGCGGGCAGCGAGTTGAAGGCCACCTCCTCACAGCGGTCGGCCCAGAGCGGGTTGGCGGTGAGGCGGGCGAGCAGCTCGAAGCTGTGCATGAACTCGACCATCGAGCAGGTCTCGGCGGCCTGGCGGGCGCCGGTGTAGCCGGGCCGGCAGTTCTCGTCGGCGCCGAACATGCCGCCCGGCACCTGGCCGTAGAGCCCGACGACGGTGTCGTAGTTGCGCTCGGCGGCGAGGAGGAGCGCCCGGTCGCCGGTGGCGGCGTAGGCGTTGGCGGGCTCGCGGAAGCCCTGGGTGAGGTTGACGCCGTGCCAGGTGGGGATGCCCGCGGTCCAGTCGGCGGCGTGCTCGTGGATCTTGCGGGCCAGGTCGAGGAGCCAGGCCTCGCCGGTGCGGTTGTAGAGCCAGAGCACGCTCTCGAGGTTGTCGCCGGCCCGCATCTTGGGCCAGAAGCCGGCCATGAAGTCCTGGGCCGGGTAGTCCATCTGCCAGCGGAAGTAGCGCGTCATGAGCGGCACCACGCGCGGGTCGCCGGTGGCCTCCTGGAACGATTGCAGCACGTTGAGCATGACCATGTGGGGCCAGAAGTCGGCCTTGCCGTCGAGCGAGGTCTTGAGCCCCTGCGGGCCGAACCAGCCGTCCGGCTGCTGGCTGGCGATCACGGCGTCGATCCACCGGCGCGCCTCGGCGGTGATGCGCTGGTCCCTGAGCACACAGCCCAGGTCGCCGAAGCCCTTGAGCCAGTAGGGCAGCTCCTCCCAGCCGCTGTGGCCCTGGCCGGCGGGGTGGGACCAGGCGTTGCCGTCGAACCGGCACCACTGTGAGATCTCTTCGAGGTGCCCGGTCATCCCGGCGGCCTCGAGCTCGAGCTGCTGCCGGAGCCAGCCGCGCGGCGTGATGCTGCCGATGGGCAGCTTGATCAGGCGGCTCGGCACGAGCGGGTCGCGATTGCCGAGGTAGAGCGGGGTGCCGGTGGGCGGCTGGTCCACCACGCGCACCTCGTCGGCCGCCCGCACTCCGGCGGCCAGGAACAACGTCAGTCCGGTCATGAGGCACACTCCTCGCATGGGCTCGCTCCCGCCAGGTGGCGTTTCCAAGCACGGCCTGCGGCACCTCCTTCCTCGGCGGGTCGAGGCCGCGGGTACCCCCTCCTTGCCAAGGAGGGGGCAGGGGGAGGTCCAGTCCGACCTGGCTGGGATCTCCTGTCGTCTGGACCTCACCCCGGCCCTCTCCTTGGCAAGGAGAGGGGGCCGGATGGTCTGCGGCTTGATTCCGGGCGCGTGGTCGGTCACAATAGGCCCGCGGGCGGAGGGGCGGGGGGCAGCCGGCGCGGCGGCCTGCCAGCGGGTGGGTGACCCATGGATCGTACCGGTCGGCAAAAGTGGACGGCTACCGTCGAGCATCTGGCCTACCTCGGCGTGGGCAGTGCGGTGCTGCTGGCGGCGTGCGGGGCCCTGCACGGTCTCCTCGCGCCGGCACCGGGGTTCAACGCCGCGCTGTCGGCGCTCGAAGCCGCCACCATGCTGGCCCTGGCCGGCACCGCGATCCTGGCGGAGGAGTTCGGCCAGCAGGACGTCCCGCCGATGTTCGTGTGTGGCCTGCTCTGGGTCGAGCCCCTCAACCGCCACCCCGTGCGGCGCCTCGCGCTGCTCACGCTGGCCGTGGTGGTGCCGGTGGCCCTCGCCGGCGGCGTGGGGATGTTCGCGTGGAATCTGCCGCCGGGCTGGACGGTGCCGCTCAACAGCGTCGTGGTGCTCCTGCACGGCCTCGCCTGGTCGCGCTTCCTGCTCCGCGACCGGCGCCCGCCCGGGGCCGGCCCCTACGGCGCGCTGGCGTTCCTTCAGGGCGCTTCACGCCTCCAGGTGACCTGCTACGCGATCTGGAGCGTGGGCTGGTGGCTGGGTCACCTGTGGTTCTCCCTGTCGTGCCTGCTGGCGTTGCGGCACCTGGTGGGCTGGGCGCACATGAGCCAGCGCGCGCTGCACCGGGCCGGCCGGGCGCTCCACACGCTCAGCGCTGCGAACCAGGCGCTGGTCCGCGCCGCCGACCCCGAGTCGCTGCTCAGGCAGGTCTGCGACACGGCCGTGGCGGTGGGTGGCTACGTGGCGTGCTGCGTCGGCCGAGCGGAGCTGGACGAGCGCCGCTCGGTGGTCATCGCGGCGCAGGCCGGCGGTGCCGTGCCGACCGGCATGGAGCTCACCTGGGCGGATGAGCCGCTGGGCCAGGGCGCACTGGGCACCGCCATCCGGACCGCCTGTCCCGCGGTGATCCACGACCTTCGCGGCGAACCCCGGCTGGCGGCGTGGGCGGCGGGGCTGCCCGCGCAGTGGGGGTCCGTCGCGGCCTTCCCGTTGGTCGTGGACGGTGCGGTGTGGGGCGCCGTCGCCTTTGCCAGCGGCGACGCCGAGCAGTTCGACGACGAGGAGATGCAACTCCTGACCGAGTTGGCCGCCGACCTGTCGTACGGCCTCGAGGCGCTCGACAAGGGCGCCGCGCTCCGGCGGGCGGAGGCGGCCGTGCGCGACGAGCGGCAACGCTTCCATGAAGCGCTGGACCAGTTGCCGGCCTACCTGGTGTTGCTGGCGCCGGACCACCACGTGCCGTTCGCCAACCGCTACTTCGAGGAGCGGTACGGCAGATCCAACGGGAAGCGCTGCTACGAGTACCTGTTCGGCCGCACCGAGCCGTGCGAGGTCTGCGAGACCTACAAAGTGCTCGAGACCAACGCGCCGCTGGACTGGTTCTGGACCGGTCCCGACGGCCGCGAGTACGAGATCCACGACTACCCCTTCACCGACGCCGACGGCTCGCCGCTGATCATGGAGGTGGGGCTCGACATCACCGACCGCAACCGTGCGGAAGCGGCGCTGCGGGAGGCCTACGCCACCCTGGAGCGGCGGGTCGCCGAGCGCACCGCCGAGCTGCAGGCCAGCGAAGCCAAGTACCGCGGGCTGTTCGAGAACATCCAGGAGGTCGTCGCGGTCTACTCGGTCGAGCGGGACGAACACGGCGAGATCACGGAGAGGCGGTTGGAGGACGGCAATCCGGCCTTTCTGCGGGCGGCCGGAGTGGAGTCCCTGGAGCCGATCCGCGGCCTGAGCGCCAGGGCGATCTTCGGCGGGGCCCGGGCCGACCCGCACCTGGCGACCATCCGCGAAGCGATGGCCTCCGGCGAGGCCAGGACGCTCGAAGGCCACATCGACGCCAGCGGCCGGGACTACCTCGCCACCGTGCGGCCCCTGGATCCCGACCACTACCTGATCTCGGCGCGAGACATCACCGAGCTCAAGCAGGCCGCGGCGGCACTGCGCCGGGCGCACGAGGAGCTGGAGCGACGGGTGGAGCAACGGACCGCGGAGCTGGGCCGGGCCAACGCGCTCCTGCGCCAGGAGGTCGCCGAGCGACTGGAGGCGGAAGCCCAGATCCGCCGGGACGAGGAGAAGCTGCGCGCGCTGCAGGTCGAGCTGGTTCTCGCGGAAGAGCGCGCCCGCCGGCAACTCGGGGCCGACCTCCACGACGGGCTCTGCCAGACCCTCGCGCTGGTGCGGATCCGGATGGCGCTGGGGCGCGACGAGCCGTCGAGTCAGGGCGCGGACCCGGCCGTGCTGGACCTGGTGAGCGAGGCGGAGGAGATGGCGCGGTCGGTCACCCTGCAACTGGGCACGCCCATGCTCTACGACCTGGGCCTGCTGCCGGCCGCGGAGTGGCTGGCGCAGGACCTGGAGCGCAGCCACGGGCTGCGCGTGGACATCGCCGACGACGGCCTGCCCAAGCCGCTGGACGAGGCCTCCCGCGTGATCCTCTTCCGTGGGCTGCGCGAGCTGCTCCTCAACGTGGTCAAACACGCCGGTGTGCTGGAGGCCGCGGTCCGCCTGGAGCGCGAAGGCGACCTCGTCCGCCTCACGGTCCAGGATCACGGCGCCGGCTGCGACCCCGGTCGCGGGGCAGGCGGCGTCTCCGGCTTCGGGCTGTTCAGCATCCGGGAGCGCCTGACCCCGCTGGGTGGCCGGCTCGAGTTCTGCTCCGCGCCCGGCGAGGGTACGTCCGTGACCCTCACTGTGCCGCTGCCCGAGCCGCCCGACTGAGCCACCGGAGAGCGATGTGAGCACACGGATCCTGCTGGTCGACGATCACGCAATGCTGCGCGACGGCCTGCGCGCCGTGCTGGGCCGCGACCTGGACATGGTGGTGGTCGGCGAGGCGGAGAGCGGGCTGGCGGCCCTCGACGCAGCCCGGCGCCTGCAGCCCGACGTGGTGGTGATGGACATCGGCATGGCCGACATGAACGGCCTGGAGGCCACGCGCGAGCTGGTCCGCGGCCCGCACCCGCCCAAGGTGGTGATCCTCTCGACCTACGCCGACCGGCACTACGTCCTGGCGGCCCTCGAAGCCGGCGCGAGCGCCTACGTCACCAAGTCGGCGGTGTCGGATGAGCTGGTGCGCGCCGTCCATGCCGTGATCCTGAACCAGGGCTACCTGTGCCCGCAGGTGGCCGGGATGGTGATCGAGACCGCCGCGGAGCACGGCACCGCTGCGGCCGCGCTGGCGGTGCTCGGCGAGCGCGAGCGCGAAGTGCTGCAACTGGTCGCCGAAGGGAGGAGCACGCGCCAGATCGCCGGGATGCTGCACCTCTCGGAGAAGACGGTCGAGACCCACCGCCGCAACATCATGCAGAAGCTCGACCTGCACAGCGTGGCCGAGCTGACCAAGTTCGCGGTCCGCCACGGCCTCACGCTGGGGTAGACGGCGCAAGCCGCTCGGCAAGCTACCCACAAACCCCTGCCCCGTTCAGGGTTATCCCCGATTCCCTCCGCGTCGCGCCCTTGGCATGATCACAGGTAGGCGAGCGACGAGCAGCCGCAGGTTTGCAGCCCCCAGAACACCCCCCCGCGAAGTGGCGCCCCGCTCCGGCGAAAGGAGCGGGGCGCCGCTTGCGCAAGGAGGGTGCCTCCGGCAGCCAGGGCGGGCGGTCGCGGGCACCACAAGGACCACAGGTTGAGCGACCAACGGGCCGACGACGCGCTGGGCGACCTGGTGCGGGAGCAGGCCCGGCTGGACGCGGGCTACGGGTGGGTCAACGCCGTGCTCTACGAGCAGGACTCGATCTACCGGGAGACGCTCGACGCACTCCTGGCGGAGAGCGGCCGCGGCGTCCGGGCCACAGCGGCCGGCGAGCTCGAGATCCACCCGGTGGACGCACCGTGAGGCAGTGAGCCTGGCCGGCCGGCGCCGGCGGCCAGCCTCCGAGGTGAGGGCGATGGTCGAGGAGATCGACCTCACGATCCTGGCGGCGCGGGCCATCTTGCGCCTCCACCCGCTGGAGCCCCGCATCCTCCGCGCCCTCGGTGCGCTGCTGCGCAAGGCCGGTGAGGCCGACGAGGCGCTCGCGCTCTATCGCCGGGCGGAGAGCGACATGCCCTACCCCGAGCGGCGCGGGCTGCGCATGGACCTCCTGGCCTGGCTGCGGACCGATGACGCCCATCACCCCGACCTGCCCACCTGGGCGTCCGAACGCACCGCGCGGCTGGAGCGCGCCGAGAAGCACCCGGGCGACCTCGACGCGCGACTGGCGGCCGGCGACGTGCTCCAGCTCGGGCAGCGCGCTGCAGAGGCGGCGGCCACCTACCTGCGGGTGCTGCACGAGGCCGAAGAGCCCGGGCTGCAGTGGGCGGCGTGGGTCGGTCTGGCGGAGGTGGACCCGGTGGCGGCGTGGCGGGAGCCGCAGCCGCTCTTTCCGCGCGAAGACTTCGCCGAGCTGACGGCCTTTGCCGCCCTGGCGGCGGGCGAGCCCGCGGATGGCGCCCGGCGAGTGGAGCACGAGCGCGGCGGGCTGGTCTGGTCGGCAGCCCTCCGGGCGTTGGCCAGCGACCTGGATCGGGCACGAGCCGGTGCTCAGGCCTGTGGCGACGCCGGGCTGGTGGATCTGCTGCTCGGCCTGCTCGCCGGCCGGCTGCCGCTGGTGGCCGGCGAGGCCGAGCCCGTGCTGCGCGCCCAGGCCGAGGCCGGGCTGGCGGTGCTGCGCGCCGAACCCGCAGTCTGGCTCCTGGCGTGCGAGCTGGCCATCGAGCTCTTGCCGCAGGCCACGGTTGAGCAGTCGGCCGCCTGGTGGCGGCGGCTCGTCCTCTCGGCCTGGCGCGACGACCAGGCCGCCCTGCTGGCCGACCTCGCCTTGGCCTGCGCCACGAAGCTGGAAGCGGTGGGCCAAGCCAACGCACCCGCCTTCCGCGACGCGGCGGCGTGCGTGGTCCGGCGCTGCTCCAGGCCGATCAACCGGGTGGCCGTGTCGGCCCTGGCCGAAGCCTGCCGGGTCCACGCGCCATCGGGACGGTGGGCGGAGTGGCCTGCGCCGAGAGCGCAACCGTGCGCCGAGCCGCTCGCCCCGCCCGCCGCTGCAGCCACCGCTGCAAGAGGATGAACGCCAGCAGCAGCCCGCCGATCGCGATCTTCGTCCACCAGGAGTTGAGCGTCCCCTCGAACGTGATCGCCGTCTGGATGGTGCCCAGGATCAGCACCCCGACCAGCGTCCCCGCCACGTAGCCCACCCCGCCCGTGAGCAGCGTCCCACCGATCACCACCGCCGCGATGGCATCCAGCTCCAGGCCCACCCCGCGCGTGGCGTCGCCCGAGGCGAAGTAGAGGGTGGCCACCACCCCGGCCAGCGCCGCGCAGAACCCGCCGTAGGCATACACCCCCACCTCCGTGGCACGGCATGGAAGCCCCATCAACAGCGCCGACTGCCGGTTCCCGCCCAGGGCATAGACGTTCCGCCCGAAGCGGGTGTAGTGCGCCAGGTAGACCGACACCACAAACATCGCCAAGAACGCCGCCGCCGAGGGCTTGAACCGCCACTCCGCCACCGCCTGGTACCAGGGGTGCGTGATCGCGATCGACTCGGTGCTGACCACCAGCGCCAGCCCGCGCGCCAGGAACATCCCCGCCAGCGTGACCAGGAACGGCGGCAGCTCGAAGAGGTTGATCAGCGCCCCCATCCCCGCCCCGAACGCCGTGCCCAGCAGCAGACAGAGCGCGATCACCGCCGCCGGCGGCCACCCGGCGGCCAGCAGCTTCGCGCTCAGGACCCCCACGAACGCGATCACCGAGCCCACCGACAGGTCGATTCCGCCGCTCAGGATGACGAACGTCATGCCCAGCGCCGCGATGCCCAGGAAGCCGTTGTCCACGAACTGCCCGAGCAGGACGCCGCCGTGGCGGAACGCCGGATAGCGCACGGCCGCCGCACCGTAGAGCAACAGCGCAATGCCCGCGGTGGCGGCCAACGGGATCTGGTTGGCGGAGAGCCGCGGCCGCTTCATCGCCCACCTCCCCCGCGCCCCGCCAGCCGCCGCCGGAACGGCTCGGACTGGAGCAGGAAGACCACCACCACGACCAGCGCCTTGACCACCAGCGTCAACTCGGCGGGCACGTTGCGGGTGAGGATGGTGGTGGTCACCGCCTGGATCACCAGCGCCCCCAGCAACGCACCGATCAGCGAGAAGCGCCCGCCGTTGAGCGACGTGCCGCCGATCACCGCCGCCAAGATGGCGTCCAGCTCCAGGTAGAGTCCCGCGTTGTTGGCGTCGGCGCCCTTGATGTCGCTGGTGGCGATCAGCCCGGCCACACCCGCGCAGACACCGCTCAGGCCGTACACCGCCAGCTTCACGCGGGCCACCGGCACGCCCGCGCCGCGGCTCGCGGTGGCGTTGCCGCCCACCGCCTCGATGAACAGCCGCAGCGCCGAGCACCCGCTCAACGCCGCCAGGCCGCCCAGCGTCAGCCCGGTCAGCATCACCGGAAACGGCAGTCCCAGCCAGAACCCGCCGCCGATGAACTCGAACGCGCGGTTCTCGAAGGTGACGATCTGCCCGCCGGTGAGGAGCTGCGCCACGCCGCGCCCGGCGACCATCAGGATCAGCGTGGCGACGATGGGCTGGATGTCGAACCGGGCCACCAGCAGCCCATTGAATAGCCCGGCCACGAGCGCCGCGCCGCGCGCCGCCGCCACCACCCCCGGCAGTCCCGCGCCCCACACCACCAGGTCGGCCGCCACCGCGCCCGCAATCGCCATCACCGCGCCCACGGAGAGGTCCACGCCGCGCGTGGCCAGCACGAGGGTCATCCCCAGGCTGACCAGCATCACCGGCGCCGCGCGGTTGAGGATGTTGATCAGCGTGCCGAAGAGATGCCCGTCGCGCAGCTCCACGTGGAAGAAGCCCGGCGAGGAGAGCGCGTTGAACGCCAGCACCGTCGCCAACGCCAGGGCGGGCCAGACGAGCTTCGAGACCGGGCGGCGGTCACTCACCCGGCGCCTCCTCGGCGATCAGGTTCAGGAGCCGCGGCTCGTCCACCGCGTCGCCGCTCAACTCGCCCACCTTGGCCCGGTCGCGCAGCACGATCACGCGCCCGCACGCCCGCACGACCTCCTCCAGCTCCGAGGAGATGAAGAGGACCGCCAGCCCCTGTGCCCGCAGCTCGGCGACCAGCTTCTCGACCTCGGCCTTGGCGCCCACGTCGATGCCGCGGGTCGGCTCGTCGAGGATCAACAGCCGCGGGCCGGCCGCCAGCCAGCGGGCCAGGAGCGCCTTCTGCTGATTGCCGCCCGAGAGATACCGGACCGGCTGCTTGGCGTCGGGCGTGGCGATGCCGAGGGCCGCGATGAAGCGGCTCGCCAACGCCGCCTGCTCCTTCCGGCTCAGCCGGCGCCACAGACCGCGCCGGGCCTGCAGCGCCAGGACCAGGTTCTCCCGCAGCGACAGATCGGGCACGATCCCGTCGGTCTGCCGATCCTCGGGGCAGTAGCCCATCCCCGCGGCGATGGCGTGGGGCGGCGAGCCGAGCCTCACGGCCTGACCCGCGACGGTCACCGTGCCGTGGTCGGGCAACTCCAGGCCGAACAGCAGTCGCGCCAGCTCGCTCCGCCCCGAGCCCAGCAGCCCGCCCAGCCCCACCACCTCGCCGGAGCCGATCGTCAGGTCCACCGGCGCCAACATGCCGCGACGGCCGAGGCCGGCCGCGACCAGCAACCCTTGCTCCCGCTCCGACTCCCTCTGCTCCTTCCCTAGCATCCGGGCGATCAGCTCGATCCGGCTGAGCTCCGCCGTCGCCCACTCCCCCACCAGCCGGCCATTGCGCAGAACCGTGACCCGGTCGCTCAGTTGGTAGACCTGGTCGAGGAAGTGCGTGACGAAGACGATCGCCAATCCGCCGTCGCGCAGCCGGCGGAGCAGGTCGAACAACCTGGCCGTCTCGTGCGCCTCGAGGCTGGAGGTCGGCTCGTCGAGCACCAGCAGCCGCGCCCGTACGTCCAGCGCCCGGGCGATGGCGACAAGCTGCTGGACGGCGATGGAGTAGCTCCGCACCGGCTGCGTGACGTCCAGCGCCAGCTCGAGCCGCGCCATCGCCGCCACGGCCCGGCGGTTGGTCTCGCGCCAGTCGATCCGCCCCCGGCGCACCGGCTGCCGCCCGAGGAGGATGTTTTCGGCCACCGAGAGGTCCGGGATCAGGTTGACCTCCTGATAGACGGTGCTGATTCCCAGGTGCTGCGCCTCGAGCGGCGAGCGCGGGTCGATGGGCCGGCCCTCGAAGACGATGCTGCCATCGTCCCGGCCGTAGACGCCGGTG
>JACPDV010000653.1 GCA_016183835.1 Armatimonadota bacterium | reverse complement strand
GTGCACGCCCGCCGCCGGCGCGAGAGCGTCCTTCACGTCGCGCAGCGGGAGCGCGGTGCGCTCCAACCGGTCCCAGTCCGTGTCGACCGTGAGCAGGTAGGACTCGTCGCCGGCCTGCACGCCGTGGCCGGAGAACAGGAACACCAGCGTGTCCCCCGGATCGCAGCGGCGGGCGGTGCGGTTGAGCACATCGATCAGGTTGATGGCGGTGGGGCGTTTGAGGGGCTCCGTCTCGTCACTGGTGAGCACGCGCAGGTTGTTCGCGGGCACACCGGTTGCGCGGAAGGCGTCTGCGAGCGCCTTGGCGTCGGCCACGGCGTAGTTCAGCGGGGCGATGGCCCATTCCCGGTCGTAGTGATCGATGCCGGCGACGACGACGTACGTCTCAGCGGCGTGGGCCGTGGCGGCGAGGAGCACCAAGCAGAGCAGCCGACGCATGGCTCGATCTCCCCGGATGGGCAGGAACGCGGACAGGCACCTCCGGCTGACCTGCGGAGCCAGTCCCCATTTCCTCTTGACGACAGGGAGTGTAACGCGACGGCGTCGGCGGTGCAACGAGCCCGCGAGGACCTCGGACGGCCACGCCGGTGGCGTGGCCCTACTACGGCCGAAGAGCACCATGCGCAGCATGCCCATGCCACAGCTTCGGCCGGGCCATCTCCTACGGCGTCCCCGCATACGCCGCCAGATACTTCTGCGTGACCATCGGCGAGGCGCGCGTCGGGAACCGCTCGTTGTCCAGCGGCAGGCCGAACGGCCCGAAGCGGAGCACCGGCTGCACCTTGCCCTCGGCCGTGACCCCTTCCGTGTCCGTGGGCTGTCGCTTGCCCAGCGCTGATTCGAGCATCGCCGGGGTCACGCCGGGCGCCAGGTGGACGCTGGGGAGCTGCACCAGGTCCATCTCGGCCATCCGCGGCAGGAGCGGCCGGAACGGCGCGGGAGCCAGATCCGGCCGGCGCAGCGCCCGCGCCACCAGCGCCTGCACGAGCTGATCCCAGCCGTTCTGCCGGCCCGCCTGCTCCAAGTCGGCCATGTGCTGGTAGTCGCCGTCCAGCACGTAGATCTTCGGCTCCGCGTCGGTGACGAAGACGTTGCGGTTGGTGACGAGCTGTGCCACCACGCCGAAGCGGCGGAGGGTCTCCTCGGTCGCGTCGCCCGGACCGGGAAGGACCGGCAGAGCGGGCTTGACCAGCGGCGACGCCGGGCCCGGCCAGGTGGCCACCAGCTCGCGCTGCGTGGGCCGGAACCAGTACAACAGGCCGTCGCGGTAGACGATGGCCGCGGTGCCCCAGCGAGCGGAGACGGCGGCTTCGAGCGGCTCGGCGGGCGCCGGCCGCACCACCCCGGAGAGGTGCAGCGCGCCGGTGTCGAGCTGCACCACCTGCAGCAGGTTGTCGCTGGCCAGATAGCCGAACTCCGGGCTGGATGAGAGGCCGAAGGCCGCCGAGAAGCGGACCTGCCCCGCGGGCACCGCCACCACCGGCCCGCCGGGTAGCGGCATGCGCAGCAGCGCCGCATCGCCCGCCACCAGCAGCTCGCGGTCGTCCGCGCTGAAGGTCACCAGCGGCGTGTGGTTGGTGGAGGTGGCCGTCTCCATGCGTTGCAGCTCGGTGGCCGAGCAGCGGCCCTGCCACACCGCGCCGGGTGTCGCCAGGGCAATGAACCAGTCGCGCGGGGAGGTGTTGACGTCGCACCCGGTCACGCTCGTGTTGAGCCCGGGCACGGCGACGCTGCGGAGGTAGGAGAGATCGCTCGCCAGCACCGCCACTTCGCCGGTGCGCGGCACCGCGACGAACACGGCATGCCCGCCGGAGGCGTAGCAGAGCGCCATCGCGCCGTCGAGCCGGTCGCCGAGGGCGGAGCCGGTGAGCTTGTCGGTGGCGTAGTCCCAGCTCGCCACGGACGTGTGCTCCCCGGCCAGCAGCACGTCCACGAGGGTGGATTGCGGCGCGATGGTCAGCCCGCGGAGCCCGCTCCCGAAAGAGTGCCGGGCGAGGAGCACGCCGGGCGCATTGAAGACCAGCACGTCGCCGTCCGGGGTGGCGAGGGCGAAATCGCGCTGGTAGTTGCCGCAGACGATCCAGCGCGCCGCGTGGGCCGGCGGCGACACGGCGGGCAGCGCGAGCAGAAGGAGCCAGCGGGCGAGCGGCCGGATGCGCATGGCAGGTGCACCTTCACCCCCTATGATAGACCTTCCTGCTCGCGGTTGGTTAGCTCGCGGATGCCGCGCTGCCCGCCCGGCAGATGACGGGATTGTCATCTCCCGACTGGCCGGACGGCCGAGCGAGTGGGTATCCACACAGCAGACCGGCGGAGGGACCACCGGAGACGACCGAGGTGAGCATCCCCCAACCGGGCGCACAGGGCACGCGGGTCCAGCAGCGGGCTGGGAGGACAAGGACATGAGACGATTCAGATGGAGCGCGGCCGGTCTGGTCGCGGGTCTGTTGGCCGGGCTGTCGCTGGCCGGCTGCGGAGGCGGAGGTGCGGACGTGACCGGCGGCCGGGCGGCCACCGGCTCCGCCAACACCATCGCCGGACGGATCAAGAGCTTGACCGCATCGGGCGGCGCGCTCTCGGCGTTCGTGCTGCAGCCCAGGCCGCTGCCCGGCCAGCCGCAGCCGCCGGACGCGACCATCGCCGTGACGGCGCAGACCACCTACAGGGCGGGCGACAAGGCCGCCTCGGCAGCGGATCTGAAGGTCGGCATGGGCGTCGAGGTGGTGCTCAAGGAGGCGCTCCGCAACAACCGCGGCACGGCCACCGTGGTGCGCATCCTGCCGCCTGTGGCCGCCGGGCGGATCAAGAGCCTGACGCCGGCCACGGGCGTGCCGCAGTCGTTCGTGCTGCAGGCCCCGCCACCGCCGCCGGGCCAGGCGCCGCTGCCCGACCTGACCATCGCCCTCACCGCGCAGACGAAGTACACGGCCGGAGACAAGACGCTGGCGGCGAGCGACCTGAAGGTCGGGATGCCGGTGGAGGTGGTGCTCCAGGCGCCGCCCAAGGACAACCGCGCCACCGCCGTGGCCGTCAACGTCCTGCCGCCCAAGGCCGTCGGCAAGGTGAAGAGCACCTCTCCGGCCACAGGCGCCCTCCAGTTGTTCGTGCTGCAGCCGCCCCTCCCGCCGGCAGGTCAGACGGCACCGCCGGACCTCACGGTCAGGGTTACCGCGCAGACGAGATACACGAAGGGCAATCAGCCCGCGACCGCGGCCGACGTGAAGGCCGGGGTGTTCGTGGAGGCGCTGCTGGCGGCGCCGCCCAAGGACAACGCGGCCACGGCCAACGCGGTGAACCTGCTCCCGCCGCCGGCACAGTAGGCCGGCAGACACGACGGACCGCACACACCACGAACGCGCCGCCCGGGCAACCGCCCGGGCGGCGCGTCGGTCTGGGGGTCACCGCAGCTTGGCAAACACCGCCTCCGGCTCGAAGCTGTCGAGGAACGGTAGCTGCGGAT
>JACPDV010000652.1 GCA_016183835.1 Armatimonadota bacterium | reverse complement strand
GGAACGACTGGGTGATGTTCATCAGGGCCTGGACGTCGAACAGGGCCTTGGCCATGTCCGTGCCGTACCAGAACTCGAGGGTCACGATGCTGAACCCGTCCTGCGAGGTGGAGCGGATGTAGCGCAAGTGGCGGACATTGACCACTTGCTCTTCGATCGGCTTGCTGACGTAGAGCTCCATCTCCTCAGCGGAGAGCCCGGGCATCATGGTCACCACGCCGATCAGGGGCGACGGGACGTAGGGCATCATGCGCCGGGGCATGTAGCCAACTAGCGCGATGGCACCGAGGATCACAATGCCCAGGTAGAACGCGATCACCACATAGGGGTGCTCGATGCTCCACTTGTGCACCATGAAGGTGACACCGGCGCGGGGCGTGTGCTGCTGTGGTGCGTGGGCCATGAGTCACCTCGCCTAGTGGCCGCTCATGCCGGGCATGCCGGGCATGCCGCCCGTGCCGCCCGCGTCGCTCTGGCCCCCGCCGCTGACGCTCCCCACCGCCGGCACGCTCAGCTCCGTCCAGGTCGTGGGCGACACGCGGTCGCCGTCCTTCAGGCTTTGGAAGCCGCCCACGATCACCCTGTCCCCCGGCTTCAGTCCGGCCAACACCTGGACGCGCTCGCCGTTGGAGGCGCCGATCTCCACCGGCACGCGGCGTGCCGTGCCCTGGCCCGAGACCTTCCGCGGGGTGAGCGCCATGCCGCATTTGGGGCAGTTGCCCGGCTTGTCGCTGACCACCTCGGGGTGCATCGTGCAGTAGTACTCCGTCTTCTCAGCCCCGCCGCCGGCCGGCTCGCGAGGGGTGAGCGCCATGCCGCATTTGGGGCAGTTGCCGGGCTTGTCGCTCACCACCTCGGGGTGCATGGTGCAGTAGTACTCGGTCTTCCCGCCGCCACCGCCGCCGACCTGGCGAGGGGTGAGCGCCATGCCGCACTTGGGGCAGTTGCCCGGCTTGTCGCTCACCACCTCGGGGTGCATCGTGCAGTAGTACTCGGTCTTCCCGCCGCCACCGCCGCCGCCGGACACCATCCACACCGCCGGCCGCGTGCGGCCGAAGATCTGCCCGGCCTCGGCGGGGACCTGCACCACCGCCGCCACCGGCACCGTCAGTCCGGCCGCCGCGCCCCTGCCGGTGTCCACGCGCAGAGAGACGAAGTCGCCCGGGAGGTAGCGTCCCGCCGGATTGTCGAGCAGCGCCTCCACGAGAGTGGTCCGGCTGCTCGGGTCGCTGGCGGGGAAGACGGCGGAGACGACCGTCCGATCGCGCCGCTCCGGATCCTTCCGCGGGATGACCTCCGCCCCGGCGCCGCGGTGGATCTGTCCGGCGTCGGCGATGGCCACCGCAGCCTGGATGCGCACTCGGCTGATCTCGGCGATGCGGAGGAGCAGCGCGCCCGGCTGCACCAGCGTGGGCGGCGCCGTGACGCGCTCGGTGACCACGCCGTCCACTTCGGCGCGGATGGTGGTGTAACCCTCGATGGTGCCGGCGGTGAAGGCGGCGGCCTGGCGTTGCGAGGCCATCCGCGCCGCCTCGACGACCCGCGCAGCGGATGCGCCCGCATCTGCCAGCATCGCGCGGAGAGACGCCTGCCGCCGCTGCACGTCGGCCTTCATCTGCGACACGGCGGAGCCTTTGGCGTTGAGCTCCTCGCGCGCCTGCTCGAGCGCCGCCTGCGCGGACTGCACCTCGGCCTTCATCCGGCGCAGCTCGGCCTCGCGCATGGTGATCATGCTGCCCGCCTCGTCTTCGCCGGCGGAGCGGCTCGTCACGTCGGCCTCACGCCGGCCGATCTCCGCGGCCTGACCCTCGGTCATGGACTTCGCTTGCGCCACCTTCGCCTGCGCCGCGCGGACCATCGCCTGGGCGCCGGCGAGCGCCTCCCTCGCGCCCGCCAGCTCCGCGTCGGCCGCGCGCGACTCGGCCTCGGAGGCGGTGATCATCCCCGTGGTCCGGTCCACCATCGCTTTGGCGTTCGCCAGCTTCGCCGACGCCTGGTCGCTCTGGGCCTTCTCCTTGTCATACTCCTCCTGCGACACGGCGCCGTCCTTGAGCAACGCCTTCATGCGCTTCAGCTCGGGCACCCAGTAGTCCACGTCGGCTTGCATGGCCGCCACGTCCGCCTGCACCTGGGGCAGCTCCGCACGGCGGGCGGACAGCTCGGCAGCAGCCTTGTCGCGGCCCGCGGTCGCGCCGTCCACCTTCCGCTCGCTCTCGGACACGGCACGCTGCGCCACCGTCAGGTTCTCTTCCGCCTCGACAACCGCCGAGCCGGCGGTGGTGCGGTCGGCCTGCGCCTGCTTCACGGCGGCCCGGCCCTCCTCGGTCATCGCCGACGCCGTGCGCCGCCCGGCCTGCGCCGCGGCCACCGAGCTCTCGGCCTCGCCGACCCGGGCGCGCGCGGTGTCGAGCTCGCTTTCGGCCCGCCGCACCATCGCCGCCGCGGCGGCACGGTCGCTGCCGCTCTGTGACACGGCGTGCTCCGCCGCGCGCAGCTCGGCTCGCGCCTCGTCCACGCCGGCGTCGGCGCGCCGCGCGTCGGCCCGCGCCGCGCCCGCCGCCTCCTGCGCCGCCAGGTGCGACAGGGTCGCCTCGTTGACCTTCGAGGACAGCTCGGTGGTGTCGAGCCGCGCCACTACGTCGCCCCGCTTGACCCGGTCGCCCGGGTAGACCGGCATGTCCACCAGCACGCCGGTCACCCGCGGGTAGACATCCTGCTGGTTGTAGGGCACCACCGACCCGGTGTAGCTCACCGCGGACTCGAACGACGCCGGCTTGACCTCTTCGATCACCACGGGCACCACGCCCACGGGCGGCTTCATGGCGGTCATGTCCATCGCCTGCGCCTCGATCACGCCCATCTGCCCCGGCCGGCGGAAGGTGTGCACCACCTCACGGCCCAGCAGGAACGCCGCCACCAGAACCACCACTCCGGCCACCACGCCGCGCCGGGCGTGCGGCACCACGCGCGCCGGGAGCACGCTCACCAGCAGCGGACCGGCGATCATCACGATCAGCCAGATCCAGACCCACCTCACTCCGCGCGCCGGCGGCTGGTGGGTCTGGTTGCCGGTGATGAGGACGAAGCGGTCGTGCCCGCCGCGCCCGCCGCTCGTGACGTCGACCCGCAGGTCGTAGCGGCCTTTCACCGGCAGCTCGACCTTGGCCAGATAGCCGCCCTGCTGGTCGAAGCCGCCGGCCTCCGCCTCGGTCTGGTCACCGCCACGCCGCGCTACGGTGACCTTGACGCTCGCGCCGTTGACCGGCTTGCCGGCGGAGTCGGTGAGGGTGACGGTGACCTCGTTGCTGCCGAGCACAGGCGGATCGGGCTGGACCATCACGCTGAGCGCAAACGGCCCGGCGCGGCCGGTGAGGGTGTCGGCATGGGCCGTGCAGAGGGCGAGCGCAACCACTAGACCGACGGTATATCCGTTGACACGGCGCATGAGCAAGGGCTCCCGAACGGCGCCGAGGCAGAAGCGGCGGCACCTCGGTGCGGCGAACAGCGCCCAAAGAGACGCGCGCGCTCGCCGGGTTCCCCCGGAGTCAGCCGGGTGAGCCGCTCACCTCGGCCAGCATCCGGAAGAACCCCCGCTTCCGCTCCGACCCGATCCCCCAGTCCACCGGCACGCTCTGGTATCCTTCCGCGTAGCCCTCGTCCCGCATCCGGTAGTCGAAGTAGCCCCACCCGCAGTGCCGGCTCAGCGCCGCCGTGAAGTGGTTGTCCGGCTGGTCGAAGTCGAAGTGGTCGTCCTCGTTGTAGAGCAGCGGCTGGCCGCAATACCCCGGCTTCGCGCGGGTGGCGTCGATCTGCGCCCGGATCGCGTCCGGCCCCTTCACCCCGTTGCCGTGGAGCAGGACGAAGTCGGAGGCTTCCAGCACGTTGTCGCCCGGCACCGTGCCGCCGCCGTAGCTCGTGCCCGCGAGGCACCCGCGCTCACGCACCCGCCGGATCAGTTCGTGCACCCGCGCCGGCTGGAGGATGGCGTGGTCGTAGCGCACGTTGCACTCGTTGTTGACCTCGATCAGCAGGTTCCGCCAGCCGCCGTCTCTCAGCCCGCCGAGGGCGTTGTCCACGCCGCGCACCACGGCCGCCTCGTCGCGCAGCCGCTGGTCCTGGCCGAAGTAGAAGAGGCCGAGGATCACCACCATCGCCAACTCGTCGGCGCGGTCGAGGATCCGCCG
>JACPDV010000658.1 GCA_016183835.1 Armatimonadota bacterium | reverse complement strand
TTCGAGGCCGGGAGCCTGTGGACCGGGCGCACCTATCCCGAGAGCGTGCCGGGCAAGGTGGAGCTGGTCGCCAGCCCTCACTACCAGGGCAAGCAGTGCCTCCGCATGGAGTACGACTTCACCACCACGGACGAGACCCGCGCGGTGTACGCAGACTACAAGCGGGAGATCGGCACGCCGAAGGCGGTCTCGGTGTGGGTCTACGGCGACGGGAAGGGCCATTGGCTGCGCGGGAGCTTCCGCGACAAGGCCGGCCAGGTGCACGACGTCGACTTCACCGATTACGTCAACTGGGACCACTACTGGGCCCGCTGCACCGCCGTTCTCCCGGCCGGCATCCAGGGCCCCATCACGTGGCAGGAGTTCCACCTGGTGCAGCACCGGCCGGAGGTGAAGAGCGCTGGCGTCATCTTCCTCGACGAGTTCGAAGGGATCTACTGAGACCGCCGGCTGGGTCGTCCGGGCGCGCGTCTACGCTGTCGTCGCGGCCGCCTGCCTGGTCTGCGCCGGGCTCCTGAGGCCCGGCGGGATCGAGTTGGCGTCGCCGCGCGCGGGCTGGTCCATCCGGCCGCAGTGGTACCACCCGTATCCGCCCGGCTGCCTGCTCCCCGCGCTGCTCCTGCTGCTGGCCTGCGGCGCCCCCGTCGCGTGGCTCTGCCGGCGTGACGGGCGGCCCCTCTCGCGCGGGCGCGCCGGGGTCGGCGTGGGGCTGCTGTTCCTGCTCACCTTCGGCCTGCAGGTCACGCTCGACTGGGGCGCCGGGCCGGCCGGCTGGGTGCGCAACACCGTCTCCGCCACCTGGAGCACGGTCTCCAACGGCTACTTCTACGCCGCCACCCGCATCACCGGCGTGGGCGAGTTCGTCCGCACCTACCACGCCCACATGACCGCCGACCTGGAGAAAGTGGCAACGCACCCGCCCGGCGCGGTGCTGGCCTACTGGCTGCCGCTGCAGGTGCTGCAGGCGGTGCCGTCGGCCGGCTCGGCGCTCAACGCCTTCGTCGACCGGGCCATCGACGGGCGCTGGGCCGACGCCTACCGAGAGGTCACGAAGCCGCCCAACGTGCCGCGCGAGATGAGCGTCGAGATGATGGTGCCGGCCCTCTTCGCCGCGCTCTGGATCGGCGCGCTGGGCGCGGGCGTCGTGGTGCCGGTGTACCTGCTGGGCGCCGCGGGCGGCAGCCGGCGCACCGGCGTGCTCGCGGCGCTGCTGGCGGCCCTGGCGCCGAACGCGCTGTTCTACGCCCTGACGCTCGACGTGGCGCTGATGACCCTCGCCGCCTGGGCGCTGCTCGGCGTGGTGTGGGCCATGGACGGCCGCCGCTGGGCCGCCTTCGCCGCCGGCGCCGGCACCGGCGTGTGCCTCCTGACCTCGCTCAGCGCCAGCGGGCCGGCGGCGCTGTGCGTCGCCTACGCGCTGGCCTGCGCGGCGCGGCAGCCGGCCCGGCGGCGTGACGCGGCGCTCGTCGTGTTGCTGTTCGGCGCCGGCGCGCTCGTGGTGGTCGGGGCGGCGACGCTGTCCGGCCTGCACACCGCCGAGGTGGTGCGCAACTGCCTCCATGCGCACCGCACCGGCACGGCCGGGACGGTCCTCCGGAAGTACACCCCGTGGGTCTGGCTGAACCTGCTCGACTACGCGCTGCTCCTGGGCATCCCGTTTGCGGCGGTGGCGGCCGAGGGGCTGGTCACGCGGAGCCTGTCGTCCGAGCCGTTGACCTGCCTGGGGTTCGCGGTGGCGGCCACGCTGCTGGCCCTGGACCTGAGCGGCATGGCGCGGGGTGAGACGGAGCGGCTGTGGCTGGGGCTCAACCCGGCGTGGGCGGCAGCAGCCGCCGGGGCTGTCGCGGCGCGGCCAGGGCGGTTCTGGCCCCTGACGGTTCAGCCGCTTCAGCTCGGCCTGATGGCGCTGGCTCTCCCGCCGATGGTGCGCCCGTTCTGAACGGCGTCGCCGGCGGCCAGGGCGTGCCCGCGGGCGGCTCCGGCGGCAGCTCGAGCGCCAGCGCGAGGCCCGGGCCGAGCGTCACCAGTTGCCCTCCATGCGCCTCGGCCACCAGGCGGGCCAGGGTGAGCTGCAGCGCCGCCGTGACCAGGTCCATCGAGCCCTTCGGCTCGCCGCTGTCGGCGGTGGCGCGGACCTCGATGCGCACTCCGGCCGCCAGGGCGCGGGCGATCACCTCGACCCCCGAGCGCTCCGGCGCTCGCGCCGCCACGTGCGCCACCAGCGCCGTGACCGCCTGTGCCAGCAGCCCGGCGTCGGCCACCAGGCGGAGGCCGGGATCCGCGGCGGCGCCGATGGCCAGGTCGCGCGCGGCGACGTGCACTTCGGCGTCGCGCACGGCCTCGCTCAGCACGGTGGTGAGGTCGCAGCCCGCCGGCTCGAACCGCCACTCGCCGGCCTCCACCGCCCGCACCAGGCCCAGCGTGGCGACGGTCTCGGCGAGGGCCAACACCTCGCGCTCGGCGACCCGCAGGTAACGCCGGGCGTCGAGGTTGAGCGGCCCGCCGCTGCTGCCCTCCACGCCCGCCAAGGCGCGCGCCGCCGAGGACGCGAGCGTGGCGAGGTCCTCCAGCGTCCAGCGCACCAGCCCGTCGCGCGCCGAGGTGATCCTCAGCAACTCCCGGAGCCGGCGCTGCTCGTCGTCGTGGGCATGCTTCCGGCGCAGGGCGTTGCCCAGCCGGAGGGCCGCCTCGGGGCGTGACATGGGCGGCGCCAGAAGGCTCTCCGCCCCGGCCAGGAGCGCGTCCACGCGCTCCCGCTCGCCGCTCGCCGCAGCCACCACGAAGACCGGCAGGTGGCGCGTCTGCGGCTCGCCCGTGATCCGCCGGCAGACTTCCAGCCCGCCCAGCCCGGGGAGCTGCAGCGCCACCAGGATCAGGTCCGGCGGCTTGTCACCCACCAGATCCAGCGCCGCCTCGCCGTCTTTGGCGGTAACCACGTGGCAGCCCAGGTCGCGGAGCGCGGCACGGAGCCAGGGCAGCTCCGCCACCCCGCGGTCCACGCACAACGCCACCGGCGCAGCCTCCCTCACCATCTGCTCCCCGGACTAGAACGACGTCGCGCTGTTGAACCCGAACTCCCCGGCGGCCAGCGCCGGCGCCACGACACCGTCGTGCACCTCGGCTGGGCCCAGCGCCAACACGCTGCTGAGCAACGCCGGCACGTTCTGCTGGATCCGCATGTTGCACACCGGCTCGGCCAGCTTGCCGTCGCGGATGCGGAACGTGCCGTCGCGCGTCATGCCCGTGATCACGCACAGCGCCGGGTCCACCCAGTTGGTGTACCACAAACGGCTGACGTAGACCCCGTCGCCGCAAGCGGCCAGGAGATCCTCTTCGCTCGCCCCGTCGCCGTTCATCACCAGCGCCGAGGCGAACGCGCCGTAGAGCACCCGCCCGCCGCCCGAGTAGCCGGTCGGCTCGACACCGGCCTCGGCCGCCGTGCGGCGATCGTGGAGCAGGCTGTCCGCCACGCCCGAGCGCACCAGCTCCACCCGCCGCAGGCCCAGCCCGTCGTCGTCGAACGGCTGGCCTTGCAGGCACGGGTGGGTGACGTCCTGCGTCAGGTGTACGTTGTCGCCGAAGACCGGCTGGCCCACCTTGCCGCACAGGTAGCTCCGCCCCTCGGCCACCGAGCGCGCGTTGAAACCGCTGCCGACGAAGTGCAGGATGGTGGCCACCGCCGACGCCGAGAGGACCGCGCGGTAGCTGCCCGGCTCGAGCGCCCGCGGGTGACGCGCGCGCTGCGCCACCTCCGCGGCGCTCGCACCCATCGCCGCGGGATCGAGCACTTCGGCGGAGCGCGACCAGGTCACGGCGTTGCCGGTGCTGTCCGCCGCCGTGGCGGTCACGCTCAGCTCCACCGCCGTGGAGGCGTAGGAGCCGCGCATGCCGTGGGTGGTGGCCTTGGCGATCAGCGATTCGGAGTTGGTGCAGGCGCCGGCGGCCTTCAGCCCGCCCTCGAGCGCGGGGCGGATCATGGCTTCGGCGGCGTCGGCGCGCGACGTGGCGTCGAAGCGGTCCAGGGCGGCGTCGGCGTGGTAGGCGGTGACGGCGAGGAGCGGCTGGGTGCCGACCGAGGTGAGCGGGTCGGGATCGGGCGGCAGGAGCGTGAGCTGCCGCTGCGCCTCGGCGGCGAGCCGGGCGATGGCCGCCGCGTCGCCGCCCTGCACGCGCGCCTCACCGAAGCGTGCGCCGTCGCGGAGCCGCAGGTGCAGCGCCAGGTCCTCCGCGTCGGTGTGTTGCACGGCCTGGTTGTCGGCGTAGCGCAGGAGCGCCGTGCGGCCGGCCGAGAGCGTCACCTCGGCGTCGGCGCCGGCCGCGGCCAGCACCGCGTCGCAGATGCCCATCGCCTCGTCATGCGTCAACATCGCTCACCTCCCCGGCCGCCGGCGGCCACTCGCGCCCGGCGTTGCGCTCCAGCTTGGCGAGCACCGCCCGGGCCAGGTCCACGCCCGCCACGTCGGCGAGCTGGAGCAGGTAGAGGGCCACGTCGGCCAGCTCATCGGCCAGCCTGCCCGGCTCGAACGCCTCGCCCCACTGGAACACCTCGAGCACCTCGCCGGCCTCGATGCTGAGCGAGGCGGCCAGGTTGCGCGGCGTCTGCGGGTGCGGCGAATCCGGCGCGTACCAGCCCTTGGCGGCCACGAAGGCGTGCATCCGGGCCGTCAGCTCCTGGATGGTGATGGGCTGGTCGTCCACGGGGCGCAGTCTACCATACCGAGCCGGGCGCCGGCTACGTCAGCTCGAGCCCGAAGAACAGCCGCAGCCAGGGCTCGAGATCGGCCAGCTCCACCGCCCTGCCCGAGGCGGTGAGGAAGGCCTGCATGTGCGCACTGAACCCCGTGCCGGTGAAGACGACGATCCCCGGGATGGGCCACGCCGCGATGTCCTGCAGCGTGAGCGGGATCTTCTCCTCGGCCGAGCCGGTGCTGGACTGGAACTTGCACTCGATCCCCAGCCGCTTGCGGTCGCCCGGGTGGGTCAGGACCACGTCGATCCGCCGCTCGGCGCCCCAGATGCGCCGCCCGACCTTGACCTCCGCGCGGGCGGCCAGGCCGAGCGATTCGGCCAGCTCCATCACCGCCCGCTTGAGCGCCTCGCCGTTGCTCACCGCCTGTGCCCGGCCCGGCATGGCCTGCTCCTACCAGATGATCAGCTCGGGGATCCGTCCCCGCCCGCTGGCCTTGCTGTTGATTAGCCGCGTGGCCGAGACCTCCTCGACCTCGAATCCGTCGGCGTACAGCCGCTGCACCAGCGGCGCCGAGGAATTGGACAGCAGCACCTTCACGCCCCGCGACTTGAGCTCCAGGGCCACGTCGCGAAGCCGCTGCTGATCGTGGTGGGTGAACCCGTCGCGGGTGTAGGAGGTGAAGTTGCTGGTGACCGAGAGCGGCACATACGGCGGGTCGAAGTAGACGAAATCGCCCGGCTCGGCATGCTCCAGAACGAACATGAAGTCGCGCCGCACCAGCTCAGCGCCAGCCAGGGCGGCCGCGCAGGCCCGGAGGTTCGGCGCGTCGCAGATGGTGGGGTTGCGGTAGCTGCCGAAGGGCACGTTGTACCAGCCCTCGCGGTTGACCCGGTAGAGCCCGTTGAAGCCGGTCTTGTTGAGGTAGATCAGCCACGCCGCCACGGCCACGTCGTCGCCCTCGTCGATCCGCACCTGGCGCAGCGACTCGAAAAACTCGCGCTCGTGCGGGTAGCCCTGGAGCAGTGTGATCACGGCCTCCACATCGCGCTGCACGCCGCGATAGGTGCGGATCAGCCACTCGTTCTCGTCGCTCAGCACGGCGCGCTCGGGCTGCAGGGCGAAGAACAGCGCGCCGCCGCCGACGAAGGGCTCGTGGTAGCGGCCGTAGTGCTCGGGGACGTGGCGGAGGAGCGCGTCGAGGATCTGCCGCTTGCCGCCCACCCACTTGAGGAACGGGCGCGGCTCGGCCCGCTCCGGCGCTGCTCTCGGCTCCCTCATCGCGCTCTTGTCACCGGGGCGGATTATATCACGCACGCTTGGTCCGCCAGCGTCCGGTGCGCCAGTAGGCCAGATTGAGCAGTCCGCGCAGCCCCGCCGCCGCGGCCATGCCGGCCCACACGCCCCACGGGCCCCAGCCGCACGCCGGCAGGCTGCCCCACCCCAGCCAGACCCGGTCCAGCGCCAGCCACGCGCACAACGGCAGACCCAGCAACAGGTGGCAGACGACATCGATCACCAAGGGCGTGACCGTGTCGCCGGCGCCCGCCAGCGCGCCGCGGAGGCACATCCCCACGCCCGTGAACGGCAGCGCCACCACCTGGCTCACCAGGAACCCCACGCCGATGGCCACCACGGCCGCCTTGCGCGCCGGATCGGGCTCGCGAAGCAGGAGCGCCAGCAGCCACGGCGAGGCGGCGGCACACACGGCGGCCACAGCCAGGAGGAACCCGGCGCCCACCCGCCAGGAGGTGCCGGCCGCCTGCGAGGCGCGGTCGAACTGCCGGGCGCCGATGTTCTGGCCCACCATCGCCATGGTCGCCTCGCCGAGGCCCCACGTGGTCCAGGTGCCCAGGTTGCGGAGGATGCTGCTCAGCCCGTACGCCGCCACCGCCGCGGTGCCGGCGTGCGTGCGGCCCAGGATGGAGATCACGAGCAGCCCGTAGAGGTTGAGCAGGATCGCCGAGACAGAGGTCGGGATTCCGATCCGCAGCACACGCCAGACGGTGCCGAGGTCGACGCCCCGGGCAAACCGCCACTGGAGCTTGAGCGCCAACCGGCCCGAGCCGAGCAGCCAGAAGAGCCATAGGCCGGTGGCGCCGCGGGCCAGCACGCTGCCGAACGCCGCCCCCATGACGCCGTAGGCCGGAATCCCCAGGCGCACCACGCCGAAGATCAGGGCGTAGTTCAGGACGACGTGGATGGCGTTGGCCCAGGTGATGATCGTGAGCGGGGTCTTCACGTCGCCGGCACCCCGCAGCGCCCCGTTGGCGGCGAAGCCGGTGAGCGTGAAGAACTGCGAGCAGGTGAGGACGCGCAGGAACGGCAGGCCGAGGCGGAAGACCGCGGGGTCCGACGAGAGACGGCGGAGGATCCAGGGCGCGCTGAACCAGCCGAGAGGCATCAGCACGAACAGGATCACGGCGGCGAAGAGCAGCATCGACTGGGTCAGGACGTGGTCGGCCTCCTCGCGATCGCGGCGGCCGATCGCCTGAGCCACGAGGGCCGCGCAGCCGGCGGCCACGGCGCTTCCGCCCACCTGGACCACCATCAACGTCTGGCGGCAGGCCGTCACGGTGGCCACCGAGGCCCCGCCGAGACGGCCGACCATGATCACGTCGACGGCGGCCACCAGGCCCTGCAGGGCCGCGGTGGTGGTGGTCGGCCAAGCCAGGCGCAAGAGGGCGCGCGTCACGGGGCCGTGGAGGATCTCGTCGTGCGCGACGCCATGCTCGGCGCCCGGCCGCTCGCCGACCTGCGCCGCCAGCATCTCCTCGCTGGCCTCCTCGGCGAGCGCGCCGCTGAGAAGCACGTCCTCCACCGGTGCCTCCGCGGCGGTCTGGTCCGGGCTGCGCTCGTCGCTGATGGCTCGTCTCCGGCCGGGCATGTCAGGCGCGGTACCTTCGGCGCCGCGCGCGCGAACCCTGTGATCCTGCGCCGCAATCGCTCTGTGCGCAAGCGGAGGATGACGCCCGCCAGGCGCGAACCGGCCCGCGCACAAGGAGCAACCGATGGGCAAGACCGCCGGCATGGCCCCCGATGGCCCCCGCGCCTATGGACCCTACTCGCACTACAACATCGCCAACGGCTTTGTCTTCGTCTCGGGCATGGGGCCCATCGACCCCGTGTCCGGCAAGCCGAGCCTGGGCAGCATCGCCGACGAGACCCGGCTTACCCTGCAGAACGTGGGCGCCGCGCTCCGCGCCGCCGGCACCGACTACAACCACGTCGTGCGCTGCACCGTGTTCCTCAAGGACCTGGCCGACTTCGCGGAGATGAACAAGGTCTACGCCGAGTTCTTCCCGGCGGATCCGCCGACCCGCAGCACCGTGGGCGGCGACCTGTTGGTCGGCATCAAGGTCGAGATCGACTGCATCGCCGTGCTCCCGGAGGAGTGAGCCATGCTCTGGGCCGAGCAAAAGTGGACCGACATCGCCGGCGGCGACCCCGACCGCGTGGTCGTGCTGCCCATCGGCTCGTGTGAGCAGCACGGTCACCACCTGCCGCTCCTCACCGACACCATCCTGGTCAGCGGCGTGGCCGAGCGCGTGCAGGCGGCCGTGGATGCCGAGCGATTCCTCTGGCTGCCCTGCCTGTGGGTCGGGTGCAGCGAGCACCACCGCGCCATGCCCGGCACCGTGAGCCTCCCGGCCGATGTCTACATCCGCGTCCTGGAGTGCATGTTGGAGTGCCTGGTGGGCGCCGGCTACCACCGCATCGTCCTGCTCAACGGCCACGGCGGCAACGTCATCCCCGGCAGTCAGGCGCTCTACAACGTCTGCCAGAAGCACAACCGGCCGGACCTCTGGATCGTGCTCTGCACCTACTGGATCGCCGCGGCGCGGGGCATCGCCAAGCTGACCTGCATGGAGACCGAGCGGCTCACCCACGCCTGCGAGTACGAGACGTCGATGGTCCTCACGCTGCGCCCGGAGCTGGTGGACATGGCCCGCGCGAAGGGCGGTCTGCGCGACTTCCCGAGCGAGTGGTATCGGCCCAGCAGCCCCGGCCTGTCGCGCGTCACCGCCTCCCGCGGCTTCCACGAGATGTCCACCAACGGGGCGATGGGCGACCCCAGCCTGGCCACACCCGAGAAGGGCGAGGCGCTCCTCGCGGCCGTCACGCCGGAGATCGCCGAGTTCCTCACCGAGTTCGCCGGCTGGCCGCCGTTGGGCGAGCCGCGGACCTGATCAGCCCGCCCCCGGCAAGGAGTAGACGTGCTCGCCGCCATCGGCTTGCACGAGCGTGAGGTAGCCGTTGTCGGCGAGCATCGCCAGCGCGCCCTCGACCGCCGGCAGGTCGAGCCCGAGCAGCTCGGTCAGTTCCGCCGCGGTGGAGCGCCGCGCCGTGCGGAAGGCGCTCAGCAGCCGCGCGCCCAGGTCGGAGAGGAGGGCCGGCAGCGGCATCGCCGCCGCCCCGTCCTCGAACAGCAGCCCCAGCGCCGAGAGCCGGTAGGGATGCTCGCCGCCGGCGTAGTCGCTGCCCTCGTACTTCCTGACCAGCAGCACCCGCGGGCGTGCGCCTTCGCCCCGGCGCAGCTCGATCACCGCCGAGGCGGCCTCCTGCGCGCGGGTGAGCGGGTCCGCCAGCGACGGCTGGAACACCCCCACGCCGGCCGCGCCGTACTCGTACAGCGCCTCGGTGAGGCGGTGGAGCCACACCTGCCAGTCGGCGGGATCGCGTGCCAGGGGCACCAGCCCCTGCAGCGGGTCAACCACGACCAGGTCCGCGCCTTGCGCCAGCTCCGCGCGGATCTGGTCGATGCTTGGCCCGAGCCCCCCGGAGTCGAGGGCCGGAAGCAGGTCGACGTAGCGCGGCCGCGGCTCGGCGTAGCGCCCGGCCACCGCCGCCGCCGGGCGACCCGGCGCCACCATCACCACGGCCTGCTGCGCTGCCCGGCAGAGCTGGTGCGCCAGGACTCCCTTGCCGCTCCCGGTCGGCCCCACGATCAGCGTCAGCCCGCCGCGCGGCACGCCGCCGCGCAGCACACCGTCAAGATAGCGATCCCCCGTGGACAGCCGCCCCGCCCTCGTCTGCCTTTCCATCGTGTCCTCCCTGGACAGTCCCCGCCAGACCCTCCGCTGGTCGCCAGCGCAGGTCCAACTGCCGTGCCGCCCTGACCTCATCCAGTCGCCGCACCGGCGCCGTATGCGGCGCCGCATGAACGAACGCAGGATCGGTACGTATCTCCTCCGCAATCTGCGCCATCGCCTCTGCGAACGAATCCAGCGTCTCGCGCGTTTCCGTCTCCACCGGCTCGATCAGCATGCACTCCTCGACCAGCATTGGCCAGTAGACCGTCGGCGGGTGGAAGCCGAAGTCGATCAGCCGCTTGGCGATGTCGAGCGTGCGGACGCCGCGGGCCTTCTGGCGGGCACCGGAGAGCACCGTCTC
>JACPDV010000657.1 GCA_016183835.1 Armatimonadota bacterium | reverse complement strand
GCCGAGGCCACCAGGTACTACGAGCAGGGATTGGTGCTCCACGGCGAGATGGGCGACCAGACCCAGATCGCGACCCTGCTCAACAATCTCGGTGAGGCCGCGCTGGCCAGCGGCTCGTGGGACGAGGCGCGAGCCTGGTTCCAGCAGAGCGCGGCGGCGGCCGAGCGGGCCGCCAGCCGGTATGTGGCGGCCTACGCGGTCAGCGGGCTCGGACAGGTGGCGCTGGCCGTCGGCGAGCCGACGGAAGCCCGCCAACACCACTTGACCAGTCTGGCCATCCGCGAGGCCATCGGGGACCGCGCCGGCGTGGCCGCCTCGCTGCGGAGCATCGGCGCGTTGATGACCGCGGAGGGCGGCCTGGAAGAGGCGTCGACGCTGCTGGGCGCCGCGGCCGCCCGGCGCGACGCGCTCAACCTGAAGTTGCGCCCGGCCGAGGAGCGCGAGCAGAAGGCCCTGTGCGCCTCCCTTGCCGCAACCCTCGGCGACGCCGGCTTCGGGGAGTGCTGGTCGCACGGCCGAGAGCTGGACTTCGCCGACGCCGTCAGTCTGGCGCGAGGGTGGCTACGCGCCCCGGACGCCGAATACGTTCTACAACCATAAGGAGTATCTGCATCGCTGAAACTGACCATGCATCAAGTAGGTCTCAGTCCATCTGCCTGGTGCGCAGCGGAATGAGTCCGCCTGATCGCAACTTCGGCAGACAGAACGATGAAGGTAGTAGCTGTTTCTAGTCATGTGTGAGTCTCCTGCACAATCATTGGTCGACTTGGCACGGGGCTTGCATCTCGGACCCGATCAAGAGGCGTTGCCCGCCGGCGGGCTCAGGGTGGCGCGGCCGTCAGAGGTCGTCGGAGGGCATGTGAGTGAGCGCCGCAGCCGGGATACCGGCGAGGGCGGCCCCGACCCAGGGGGACGCGAGGCTGACATGGGTGATCACATCGGACGCAAAGCGTGCGTGCTGGGGGTGACCTGGGTGCTCCTGCTGACAAGCTGCGGCGCACCCTCCAAGCTCGGGCCGGCGAATCAAGACGGTGCGCCGGCGCGGCTCACCTCCTCGAGCGGCGGACCCACTCCGCTGACAGCGACGACGCCGTTGGAGCTCACAGACTTCGCCACGGTGAATCATGGTGTGGGTCTGCTCCGGACCTGTGACGACAACAGCAACGTCGACTTCGCCGTGCTCGGTCGACGTCTGCCCGCGTCGGGCATGGCGCTGTTGTACGCGGCCAAGGGCGAGCCGCAGCCGGTGCGCGGGCGCGTGCTGGATGCGCTGCGGCGCGCCGAGCTTGCCTGGACCGCGGCGGTCGGCAACTCGACGCTGTTCAGCGCCGGTGCCATCAGCGGTGGCGGCTCCTACTCCTCGGCTGCCCGTGATGGCGTGAGCGCCGTGGGCTGGATGCAGGACAGTGGCGGCAACGCGCCTCTGGCGGTCACCACGCTGTTCGTCACCGAGACGAGCATCCTCGAAGCCGACATCCAGCTCAATGCCTGCTACGCCTGGAACGTCAACGACCCGATTGGTCCCGGCGCATGCGCCGTCGGAGCCGACGGCGCGTTCGACGTGCAGTCCGTGATCACGCATGAGATCGGCCATGTGCTGGGTCTGGTGGACCTCGTCAAAGACTCGGACGCGAACGATGAGAGGGGCTCAACCATGTACTTCCAGATCGGCGCGGGCGAGCTTGTCCCGCAGACCCTGAGTGCTGGTGACATCGCCGGTGGGCGGCTCCTCGCGCCGGCGCCGTGAGCCGCGCGAACCGAGACGGCTCGAAGCTCACCAGGGCGGCTGGCCGGTAGAAGGCGAACAAGGGAGGATCGGGCATGGGTGACCTTAGGCCTCGAGTGCGGTTGGGAGCAGGCTTGGCGGTGCCATCGGTCCGGGCACCGAGGGTGCGGGCCTGCATGGCGTTGGTGTGTGGCACGGCGATGCTCGGATTGGCCGCCTGCGGCTCCTACTCCGGCGCGGTGGGAGCGCCGGCCGGCGGGGTGCTGGCTGCCGACCGGGCGAGCGGGCCGGGCGCAGAGATCACGCCGACGTGCGTGCCGCTTCCGGCGCTCGGCAGCCCCGCACCCGGCGTCTGGCTGTCGGGCTTCGTGCTGACGGCGGCCGATCTGGCAGCCGAGGACGGCGCAACGGACCTCTCGGGCCCCGGGATGGGCTGGCGGATCGCCGCGAACGGTCTGCGACTGGAGTACGTCGCCGATGGCTCACCGCTGCCGCAGACCACCCAGGTGCTGGCCTCGCTGGCGCGCGCCGCGGACTCCTGGAACAGCCAGGTGTTGCGGCCCGGTCTGATCACCGTGACCCTGGCTCGCGGTCACTGGACGCCCCCGCAGCTCGACGGACGGAGCGTGGTCGAGTGGGCCGGGCTCCGGCGCGACGACGAGGGAGCGGAGGTCGTGGCGGCCGCCTACCTCTTCATGCGCGGCAGTGCCCTGATGGAGACAGACATCGTCCTGAACTGCAACGCGTCGGTGGCGTGGTCCGCCGCCGGCGCGCCGGACATGGGCCTTGATCCGGGTGCCGTCATGTCGGCGGTGCTGGGGCACGTGTTGGCGCTCGCCGGCATTCGCCCACACGCCGACGTGGAGCGGCCGCGCCCGGCCAGCATCCGGCCGGCCGGGCGGAAACCATGACCACCCGGGGCGAGCGAGGCTGAGGAGCCAGGCACCATGGGAACGACCTCGACCGCGGAGGTAGGTGTCGCCGGCCGGCCGGCCGGCTCCGGCACGCTTGCCGTCCTGGCCGTCGACGGCTGGCAGACGACCCAGCCGGGGGTCTGGAAGATGGCGTGCAGCGCCGTCTTCGACGCCGGTACGGTGCGGCTGGCGGCGTTTGCTCTGGCTTCCGATGCCTTGGCGGCTGCCGGCGGTCTGCTCGAGGCGGCGAGCGCTTCCTCGCAGCAGGCCGCGCTGCGAATCCTGGTCCATGTCGGTGAGGTGCCGGACGACTGGACGGCACCGCGGCCGGACGGAGGACTCCCCGAGGTGGCTGCCGAGGCGCTTCGCCAGCTTGCCGGCGCACCGCCGGGTTGCGTCGCGTGCACCCCGGAGGCGGCCGCCGTGCTGAGGCGCGTGGCTCAGGGTGCCGTGCTGTGCCCCCTGGACTCCTGCGCCGCAGACCAAGCCCTCTACCGCGCGGCCTGGCCCCGCGCAGAGCTCGGCCGCGAGCGCGCGGAGAGGGCCGCCGACGCCACGGCTTTTGTGGGTCGTGCGGAGGAGCTGAAGGCCTTGCTGGCCTGGCTGACCGACCCGGACGTGCGGCTGGTGACCGTCACCGGCGTGGCTGGCTGCGGCAAGACGAGGCTGGCCGAGGAGGCCGCCGGCGCCCTGGCCCCTGACTGGCCCGGTCTGGTGGCGACCGTGCCGCTCGCCGGGCTCGACGCCCCGGAGCTGGTCGTGTCCGCGGTCCTCCAGGGCCTTGACGTGGCTCCGGCGGAAGCGACATCGGCCCTCACCCGTTTGACCGACGCCCTGGCCGGGCAGCCGACGCTCCTGGTCCTCGACAACCTGGAGCATCTCGGCGCGGCCGGGGCGGAGCAGGTCGAACAGCTACTGGCGGCGATCCCCACGCTGACCTGTCTCGGCACTTCACGGGTCTGCCTTGCCGTACCGGGGGAGCGGGTGTTGGAGCTTGGACCGCTGGCAGTGCCCGGCCACGGCACCGGCGACGGCGACCTGGCGGCGGTCGACAGCGTGAAGCTGTATCTGGATCGGGTGTCGAGGGTGGACCCGTCGTTTCGCCTCACCGACGAGCTGCGGCCGGTGGTCGCGCAGCTCTGCACCCGGCTCGAGGGCCTGCCTCTGGCCATTGAGCTGGCTGCCGGGTGCGGCCGGTCGCTCCCGCCGGCTGTCTTGCTCGCCCGCTGGGACGAACGGCTCGACCTGCTTGCCTGTCCGACGAGCACGGCGGGGAGGCACCGCTCGCTCCGCGCGGCGCTCGCCTGGAGCCACGACCTCCTACCCCCTCGCTCGCAGCGGCTCTTCGCCCGCCTTTCGGTGTTCCGCGGGAGCTGGTCGCTGGAGGCCGCCGAGACGGTATGCGGCGAACCGGACGCGCTGCGGCTCGTGGAGGGGCTGCGTGACGCGTCGCTGGTCGAGTGCGTCGAGGTGGGCCCGACGATGCGCTTTCGGCTCCTGGAGACCTTGCGCGAGTACGGGAGGCAGAAGCTCGAGGAGCGCGGTGAGGCGGCTGCCCTGCAGACCGCGCACCTGGCGTTCTACCGGCGGCTTGCGGCGGAGGGCGCCGCCTGCCTGGAGCGCGACGGCGAGTCGCGAGCCTGTCTCGAGCGCTTCGACGCCGAGCAGGAAGAGTTCCGCGCGGCGCTGAGCCGCGCGTTCGAATCGGGCGCCGAGACGGGGCTGGCGCTGGCCGGCTCGCTGTGGCGGTACTGGCTGGTGCGGGGCCGGTGGCAGGAGGGTCTGGTCTGGCTGGAGAGGGGCCTCGGCGACGCGGACCTCGCGGCCGCGTGCCGCGGGCGGGCGCTGGGCTGGCTCGGACATCTGCACTTCCGCCTCGGGTCGTACGACCGGGCTGGGGCGGCCCTGGCGGAAGCCCTCGCGATCCACGAGGCCGACGGCGACCGGACCGGCATCGCCAACGACCTGAACGAGCTGGGCAAAGTCCACTGGGCCCAGGGCGATCTGGAACAGGCGCAGCGCTGCTACGAGCGGAGCCTGGCGGCCCGCAGAGCGCTCAACCACGCGTGGGGGGTGGCTGCGGCCCTCGGCAACCTCGGGGCTGTGGCGGCCGCCACCGGCGATACCGCGCGGGCGATGTCCTACCTCGAGGAGGGCCTGGCGAGCCGGCGGCAACTGGGCGACCGGCGCGGGACGGCCGCTTCGCTCAACAACCTCGGCGCGCTCGCCCTTGCCGACTGCCGCTACGGCGCGGCGGAACGCTACCTCACCGAGAGCCTGACCATTCGCGTGGAGCTCAACGACCGGCCGGGGGCCGCCACCGCGTTGAACGACCTGGGCGCCCTCTACCACGCGCTCGGTCGCCTCCTTGAGGCACACGACCACTGCACCCGCAGCCTGGCGCTCCGCCGCGAGCTCGGAGACCGGCGCGGCGTGGCGGTCACGCTCTGCAACCTGGGCTTGATCGCGGCGGACCGAGGCGACCTCCCGGGAGCGCTCGCACCGTGCGAGGAGAGCGTGGCCTTGCACCGCGAGATCGGCGACAAGCGGGGGCTCGCCCGCGCACTCACCGGCCTGGGCGATGTGCTCCTGGCCGCGGACGACGGCGACCGGGCGTGGCGGTGCCACAACGAGGCGCTCGCCTTGCACCGGGGAGTCGGCGACGAGCCGGGCGCCGCCCTGGCGCTCAGCAATCTCGGCGAGGTGGCCGCGGCCCTCGGCCGCTACGAAGAGGCCGAGGAGTGCCTGGCGGATGCGGCAGAGTGGGCGCAGGCGCTGGCCAGCCCGTGGCTGCAAACGGTCGTGCAACGCGCCCGAGGCCAACTCCGACTCGCCGAAGGCCGGGACGACGAGGGCCTGGCTTGCCTGCTCGACAGCCTGGCCGGCCGATGCCGGCTGGGCGAAAGGCGCGGGCTGGCGGCGTTGCTGGTGGAGGTGGCGTCGGCCAGCGCGACCGCCGGGGATGCGCGCCGCGCCGCGCGCTGGCTGGGTGCCGCCGAGGTCGAGCGCGAGCGAAACGCGGGGGCCGGCTCCGGTCGGGCGCTGGCAGGCTGCGACCGCCTCGCCGCGCGTCTGGCGACTGACCTGGGCGCCGCCGAGTTCGCCGCCCAGCGCGCTGCCGGGCGGGCGTCCGGGGCGGCAGCTCTGCTCGCGCTACAGCAACCGTGATCCCTCAGCGCGACACCGCGCGTCCCTGTCGCCAGAGAGCTACCACCGGTACCGCCACAGGTGCACGCCCGAGCCGAAGTAGATCCCCTGCTCGTTCATCGCAAACCCGCACGTCACCGGCACCGGCGGCGTGGCCACCCGTTGGATCGAGTACGTCTTGGGGTCCACGCTGTAGATGCCCTTGTTGCACAGCCCGTAGAGCAGCCCGTCGCGGTGCAGGCCGAGGGAGATCTCGAGCTGCCCGCCGGGCAGTTCGGCCTCCGTGATCTTCTCGCCCTGCGCCGCGTCCCAGACGATCAGCTTGCTCCCCACGGCCACGAACACCTTGCCCTCGGCAGCGGCCATCGCTTCGTAGGTCTGCGCGCCGGGCACCAGCGCCAGCTCCAGGACCTTCTTCTTTGCCGCCGGGTCGAAGGCGAAGAACATGGCCTCTTTCTGCGTCGGCGTGCTCCCGCCGCCGCCGTAGTTGCCGCTGCCGCCGAAGATCAGCCCGCTCTGGGGCTCCCAGGCCAGGGCCACGATGCTCTGGTCCTGCACCAGGTTGCGGTAGTTCTCCACCGTCTTGTTCTGCCGCGGGTCCCACACCGCCATCGCGCCGCCGAGCTGTCCGTAAGCGGGATGGCTGCCGATGTAGATGTTCTGGTTCGGCCCGTAGATCATGGCCCGCGGGCGGAGGTGGCCGTCGCCGATCCCGCCGAAGGTGCGCGGGTTGTCGCCCTCCGCCTGGCCCCACTTCCAGCCGGGCTGCGACGGATCGTAGAGGTTCATGATCGACCCGCCGTAGTAGCACAGGTAGACCTTGCCCTCGTAGGGCAGGAGCGAGTAGACCTCGCCGCCGGGCATGTTGCCCAGGTGCTCGCTGCCGTGCGCCGGATCGTTGCGGAAGACCTCCAACGGCATCGCCGTGCTGCCGTAGACTGAGTCGCCCGGCCCGGCGCCGACCATGAAGATCACCGACCCCGCACCCTTGTATTCGAACGTCACGGTCCGGCTCTCGCCGCTCTTGGGGTCGCGCACCTGGAACGAGCCGCCCTTGTTCCCCTCGGCGTGCCCGATGATCTCCCGCCCATCACGCAGCGTCATCGTCTTGCCCGGCACAGCGGTCACCGGCACCAGCGTCTCATCGTCGAGGCGGAAGGTCTCGGAGACCGTCTTGCCGTCGGCGCCGGGGTGGGAGATGCCGGCGTAGACGTTGCCGTCCGCGCCGTTGGAGACCGTGATG
>JACPDV010000656.1 GCA_016183835.1 Armatimonadota bacterium | reverse complement strand
GCGCCGTCGGCCTTCGCGCCGAAGTCGGCGGCTGAAACGTCGGCCATGACTCTGCCTCCCAGGAGCAGCAACGAGAGCAGCAACGCAACGCGCATGGGTGAACCCCGGGTCCGGCCTCCGGCTTCGACGGCGCTCCGCGGCGACCTCTCTCCGCGCTGCCTCACTGCACGGCGACCACCACGCGCCAGGTCTTGCCCGGCTCTACCTTGGTCAGCCCAGGCAGCATGACGAACCAGCCACCCACCACCGGCTTCAGCTCGGCGCCCTCGCGCACTTCGCCCGGCCGGACCCGGCGCGGCAGGAAGACCACCGGCGGCCGGCCGAAGGACGCCTCGCGCCGCCCGGTGATCGTCACGGAGAGGGCGCCGCCGGCCAGCTCGACCTGTTCGTCGTAGGCCGGGTCGCGCGGCGCCAGGCGGGCGTCCCAGGCCGGATCGCCGTAGAACGCCACCACGTCGCGGTCCCACAGCAGCCCGACGTGGTTCTTCGCCGCTTCGTCGAACTGCGCGTAGCCCAGGCGGGCGGCGAGCTGGTCGATCTGCTCGTGCTGGTACTCGTCCGCCGTGGGATCGGGTTGCGGCTTGCCGGCGAACTCGGTGTTGAGGCGATAGAGCAGCGCCTGCTGGTTGGCGAAGAACGCCTGCGCCAGGTTGTAGCGCCCCGGCTGCCCAAGGAAGTAGTCGTTGATGCCCCAGCCCATGTAGCCGAACCAAGTCACCACGGTGTAGCCGATCATCTGGTCCACGCCGCCGGAATGGAGGAACGCCGCCGCCATCGCCTGCCGGTCGGCCACGTGGCCCATCAGGCAGTTGCCCACGGCGAGGTAGACCTTCGGATTGGCGGACTGGATCGGCACGAAGCGGGTGACCACGGCACGGCGCTGCGGCGGGTCGCCGGTGGTCTCGACGCGGAGCCCGTCGCGCGGTATGGCGAGGAGCACGCCGTCCTTGCAGCGGAGCTGGCCGGCGGGGTAGCTGTAGCCGATCTGCCAGTCGCGCTCGGTGGCGTGGCCGCTGGTCATCCAGAGGTCAGGCTGGTAGGTGTTGAACAGCTCGGCGATGCGCTCGGCGGGGTCGTCCGGCCCGGCCTGGTCCTCCGCTTTGCCGTCACGAGGCTTGACCACCACGTGGTTCTTCCGGCCCTCGTCGAACCAGATCCCCTCGTCGAGCGTGTCCAGCGGGATGCCGGTTCCGCCCAGCCCGCGGCCGACGGTGAGCGGCTCGGCGCGCAACATGCGCAGGCAGTCGCCGGGCTCGTAACCGGTCAGGATGCCCCATATGACATCGGTGTACGGGTCGGGATCGAGCCGCCGCGTGAGCCGGTGGACCGCCACCACGAACGCCCGGCCGGCCTCTTCCGGACGCGCCACGAAGGCGGCGTAACGCGGCAGCAGCTTGGCCAGCGGCGCCTCGGCCTCGGTCACGTCGCCGTCCCAGGGGATGGTGGTGGCCTGGTACTTCGCCACCGCGGCGTCCACCACGGCCTGCCAGGCCGGGTCGGCCAGGGTCCACCGCGAGACCACCACGGCATAGCCGCCGTCGATGGCGTGGGCGGTGGCGGACAAGGGCAGCAGTGTAAGCAGGATGCGCAGTTGGCGCACAGTGACCTCCAGTACGTCGCCGCCCGGCGACTGAGCAGTCGTGCCAAACCGTGTCTGGCGTAGGGGCGACCCTTGTGGTCGCGCGTCTCCGTTGTCGCGGCCACGCACCGGGCCGGACGGGCGACCACAAAGGTCGCCCCTACACCCAGCGGACGGCGTATCGGGCACGCCACTCAGAACGTGATCGTCAGCCCGCCGTCCACGGTGATCACCTGCCCCGTCAGGTAACTCACGTCCGGCCCGGAGAGGAACCAGATCACCCCGGCGATCTCTTCCGGCCGCCCGGCGCGGCGGAGTGGCAGGTGGTGGCCGTCCACGTAGTTCTGCCGGAACCAGTCGGTCTGCAGCTCGTTCACCCCGTTGACCACGCTCATCGGCGTGTCCACGAACCCGGGCGCCACGCAGTTGACGATGATCCCGCGTGGCGCCAGCTCCAGCGCGAGCGCGCGGCAGAGCTGGTTGAGCGCGCCCTTGGACACGGCGTAGGCACTCGATCCTACTTCCACCCGCTCGCCCAGGATGGAGCCGCAATGCACGATCCGCCCGCCGTCGGGCATCAGCGGCACGACCGCGCGAGTCAGCCGCAGCGCGCCGTCGAGCATCAGGTCCATCACCGCGCGCCACTCCTCGTAGGGCGTGTCGAGCAGGCTGACCGTCCGGTACACTCCGGCGATGCCGGCCAGCACGTCCACGCGTCCCCACCGCTCGCGGACCAGCGCGGCGAGCCGCTCGCACACGGCCGGGTCGCTGTAGTCGCCGGCGCAGACCAGGTGGTCGCCGGGCGGTAGCTCCGCCAGCAGCTCGTGGAGGAGCCCCTCGCGTCGCGCCTGGAGACAGACGTCGCAGCCCTCGGCCGCGAAGCGGATCGCCGTGGCCCGGCCAATGCCCGACGAGGCGCCCGAGACCACCGCCTTCAGCCGTTCGCTCATACGCTCGCACCTCTCGCCGGGATAGGGTACCATCGGCAAGTCGTCGGCGCCACGCCGCGGAGGATCGCGATGCTGCTCGTCCCGTTGCTCACGTGCCTGCTCGGCGCGGGCAACCTGCCGGTCGCCCCTACCGGCGGTGCGCCGCCACCCATCCTCGGCGATTACAACAGCGAGCTGCGCCGCGGCGACCATGTCGACGGCGAGGCACTGGCCGCCCGGCTCAGCGAGCTGGGCGCCAACACCTACTACTGGCTGATCTGGCACAGCGCCAACGACTGGGACGACTTGCAGAGCTTCCTCCCGCTGGCCAGGCAGGCCGGGATCCAGGTCTGGCCCTACCTCGTGCCGCCCACCGAGTCCGGACCCGACTACCCCTACTCCGAGCCGTTCAAGCTCGACTATGTGCGCTGGGCCGAGGAGATCGCCCGGCTCTCGCTCAAGTTCGACAACCTGCCGGGCTACGTGATCGACGACTTCTGGGCCAACGTCTCGCCCACGCGCTTCTCGCCCGAGTACATCGGCAAGATGGTCGCCGCCGGCAAGGCCATCAACCCGAAGCTCAAGTTCTACCCGCTGATGTACTACCCCGAGATCGGCCCGCGCTTCGCCCGCACCATCGCGCCGCTGGTGGACGGGGTGGTGGCCGCTTACGCCCGCGGGCCCGAGGATGTGGAGCGCGCGCTGCCCTACCTCGACGATACCTACCACCTCCCCCCGGGCGCCTGCTTCACCTATCCCTGGAACGCCCCGTCGAAGCCCGGCGACCACCTGCTCCTGACCCAGACCTGCAAGGTTACCGACGCCGCGCACGCCGGCGCGAGCTTCCGCGTCCTCGACGACTTCGACGGCCCCACTGCCGGCTACCACTTCCTCCAGCTCCGCGTGGACGGCGACGTGGTGTGGCAGGAGGACGCCGCCGGAACCGACAACGCGGCCGTCACCGTGGACCTGGCGAAGGCAGTGGCGGGCAAGGCCACGGTGCGCCTGGCGCTGGGCGTCTGGGACGAGAAGGGCGTCAGCAACTTCGGCGTGACGGCCTCGTTCGCCAACCTGCGTCTGACCGGCCTCGAGCTGCCCCAGCCCGACCTCAGTGCGGCAGACGGCTGGACCGAGGACAAGGAGGGCGCCTTCACGCTCGAGCGGGAGCCCGCGGTGGCGGGCGGCGCCCGCCATAGGCTGCCGCTGGTCATGATGCCCGCCGGACAGCGCGGCGAGTACGCAGGGCGGCACGGCGAGGAGGGCACCGCCGAGCGCATCGCCGCGCAGGTGAAGCTGAGCCTGCGCTACGTCGCCGCCGGGCGGGCCGAGGGGGTGGTGACCTACTGCCTCGACAAGTCGCCCGGCAATCCCGATTTCGACGCCGTGCGGCAGGTCTACCACGACTTCGCCGCGCGCAAGGAGCCCCGTCCCATGCCCGACCGTCCCATCCCCACCATCCTCGACACCGACATCGGAGGCGACATCGACGACACCTGGGCCCTCGCCCTCCTCCTCCGCAGCCCCGAGCTGGACCTCAAGATGGTCTCCACCGACACGGGCAACACCACCTACCGGGCGAAGATCGCCGCCAAGCTGCTCCAGGCCGCCGGTCGCAGCGACGTCGACGTGGCCGTGGGGCTCCACCAGTCCGACGCGGCCGGCGGGCAGGCCGAGTGGGTCAAGGACTACGACCTGGCCACTTACCCCGGCCGCGTGGAGCAGGACGGCGTCGCCGCGCTGATCCGCAAGATCCGCGAGAGCCCGCGGCCCATCACCCTGATCTGCATCGGCGCGATGCCCAACATCGCCGCGGCGCTGCGGCAGGCGCCGGACATCGCCGGCAAGTGCCACTTCGTGGGGATGCACGGCTCCGTGCGGGTCGGCTACGACGGCAGCGCGAAGGTCTCGGCCGAGGCCAACGTGGTCAACGACGCATCCGCCTGCCGGGCGGTGTTCGAGGCGCCCTGGCTGAGCCGCACCATCACCCCGCTGGACACCTGCGGGCTGGTCCACCTGACCGGCGACCTCTACCAGCAGGTGCGACAGAGCCAGGCGCTCCTCCCGCGGCTGGTAATGGAGAACTACGAACACTGGTCGAAGGCCGTCCACGGCCCCGACCCGGCGGTGCAAAGCTCCACGCTGTTCGACACGGTGGCGGTGTGGCTGGCCTTCTCGCGCGACTTCGTGACGATGGAGCCGCTGCCGATCCGCGTCACGAACGACGGCTTCACGCGCATCGAAGAGGGCGCGCCGCGTCTCGACGTGGCCTCGGGCTGGACCGACCAGGCGGCGTTCGAGCGGGAGCTGGTGGCGCGGATGGTCGGGCGGTAACGGCCACTCCCGGCCACTTCCCGGCGGTTGAAACCGCGGCAACCATGCGAAACCCACCTTCGTGGGTTCGGGATCCGGAGTCCGCGCAGGCGGACTTTGCATGGTTGCCGCGACTTCAGTCACCGGGTGAGCCTGTGACCGGCTGCTCTCTCAGTCGCCCGAGTCGCCCTGAATCGTGAGCGAGAGACGGTCGGCCAGCTCGTCGAGCGCGCCCGCCTCGCGCAGCACCGGGACGAGGGCGCACCGCATCTCGAGCATGGCGCACACCACGCCGGCCATCATCAGCCCCACGCCGGCCAGGAAGGTCACCATCGCGCCCAACATCATCGGCAGCCAGAGCGTGGCCAGGCCAGAGAGCAAGCAGCAGGTCATCAGGGCGAGGATGGCGGTGAGCAGCAGCATCAGCGCCCGCCGGAGGAGCGTGGCCCGGCGCGAGACCTGGGCGAACTGCTCCTCCACGTTGCGGATCATCGCCGTGTGACGCACCTCTTCGGCCTCGTCCGGTTCGCCCCCGTCGCGGAGTGCCGCCAGCGCGCCCAGCGCGGCCAGACGCTCGCGCTCGAAGCTCCGCAGCCGCGCCACCACCGCCGCCAGCCGGTTGAAGAGCGCCAGGCAGAGCAGCGCGCAGGCCGACACGATCACCACCGGCACCACCGCCGCCGTGGAGATGTCTTTCCAGTTCAACCCATCGCCTCCGGCGCCGCGCTCAGTACCGCAGCACCCGCACCTCGCCCTGCTCGAACGGCAGGGTCAGCGTAGGCCCGCGGCCCAGCCACTTCTGCCCATCCAGCACGTCGGCCACGGCTACCGCCCGGCCCACGTCCACCGTCATCGGCCCGGCCGTGTGAGCCTGAATGGACAGGTGGCCCTCCGCCGCCCAGACCGCCGCGCCGAGCGGCGCGTAGAGGTGCACCCGGGTCAGCTCCGCCACCGCACGGAGGAGCTCCGGGGTCAGGCGCGGCGTGCCCACGAAGACATCCAGCCCGCGCCGCGACGGGCGGACCGCCACCGCCGGCGAGCCGTCGCTGAAGGTCGCCCAGGTCTCCTCGGGCTGCGCCGCCACGGCGAACAGCGGCTGGATCGCGGTTTTCGGGCCGAACGCGTCGGACAACCCCATCTTGCGGCCCACTTCCGTGGGCGTCACCTCGGCCGTGGGCAGGCTCACCGGCCGCGCGGTGAAGCCCGAGACCTCGGCGATGCCGGCCACGTCGAGCCGGTCGGGGTAGACGTAGCCCGGGGCCCAGCACCAGAGGCGCGTGACGCCGTCGGCCCGGCTCGCCGCCAGCGCCCGGCGCTGCTCGGGCGAGAGGGCCCAGGCGGAGAGCATCACCTGCAGCTTCGCCGGCACCCTCCCGGCAACCACGTCGCCGAGCAGGTACTGCCCGTACGGCGCGCCGGTACGGCCCAGCGCGGCGCGTGAGTCGTAGATCAGCGGCTGCGCGGCGGCGGCGGAGCCGCCGGTCAGGTGGCACATGCTGTCTTCGTCCAGCACGGCGACGATCTCGG
>JACPDV010000655.1 GCA_016183835.1 Armatimonadota bacterium | reverse complement strand
GCTGCTGCTTGCTGTGCCCGTCGTCCACGTTCGGCGGGACCCAGTAAGGCCGGTACTCGTAGCTGCGGATGTACTTGTGCGTCCGCGTCCGCACGCCGCACATCGGGTCGTAGGCGGCGTGGTAGGTCAGCTCGATGAACACCTCGTCACGCAGCTCCGCCACCTGACCCCGGACCAGCGGGAGGAGACTCCGGCCGTGCAACGGCGGCGCTTCCACCTCGGCCAGCTCGCAGAAGGTGGGCAGGAAGTCCAGGTTGGAGGTGAGTGCCTCGATCTCCCGGCCGCCATCGAACCCGCCCGGGCCGCGCATCACCCCGCCGATGCCGATCCCCGGCTCCATCAGCGTGCCTTTGGCCCCGGGGAACGCCACGCCGTGGTCCGTGGTGAAGACCACCAGCGTGTTCTCGACCAGGCCGGCTCGCTCCAGCGCGTCGAGGATCGCGCCCACGCACTCGTCGACCTTGGCCAGGTCCAGGTTGAAGTCGCAGAAGTCGCGGCGGATGCGCGGCTCGTCGGGGAGATACGGCGGCACGTGGATCCCGTCGGTCGGCGCGTCGCCGCTGTCGGAGAAGACGCGGTGCGTCTGGAAGAAGCCGACCGAAGCGAAGAACGGCCGGCGTGGGCCGGAGGCGAGCCAGTCGAGCACCTTGGCGGTGACGCAATGGCAGTCCACGGCATTCGGCTCGCCCTTGATCCGGTGCTGGTAGCCGAGGGTGGCGGGATCGGTGCTTTCGTGCTGGACGCCGAAGAGCCAGGTGTCGTAGCCGGCGGCGCCGAGCAGCTTGGGCGTGGTGGCGACCTCGGGGTGGAGGCGGAAGCCGCGGTGGGCGAGGCCGATCATGCCGTTGCTGTGCGGCATCAGCCCGGTGATGGCGCTCGCCCGGCTGGGGCTGCACTGCGGGGCGGTGCAGAACAGGTTCTGGAACCGCACGCCCTCGGCGGCAAGCGCGTCGATCCGCGGCGTCTCGACACCCAGGCCGTAGCCGCCCATGTGCCGGCCGGTGTCGTGGGTGATGATGAAGAGGAGGTTGGGTCGGTCAGGCATGGCGCACCTCGGCGCGGGCAGGTTCCCTCTCGCCCGGACCCGTCCTCCGGGCGGCCTGTAGGGGCGGGGTCTCCCCGCCCTCCGGTCGGTACGCCGCGACCGAAGCGCACCGCGAGGCCGACACCAGAAGGGCGGGGAGACCCCGCCCCTACCGCACGCAACCGGAAACCCTCGGTTGCAGGTGGCCGTCAGTCGCTCCGCCGGCCGAGGATTCCGCGCGGGCGGAGGAGCAGGACGAGGAGGAGCAGGGCGAAGGTGACCGCCTCCTCCCAGCGCGCCGCGAAGCGGTAGCGGAAGGCGTGTTGCGCCAGGCCGAGGAGCAGACCGGCGAGCGCGGTGCCGGGGAGCGACCCGATCCCGCCCACCACCACCGCCACCGCCCCCGTGACCACCGCCGCGAGGCCCATGTCCGGCGTCACGCCCACGTCGGCCGCCACGCACGCCGCCGCCACCCCCGCCAGGAGCGCGCCGAGCACCGCCACCGCCGGGAGCAGTCGGCGCCCGTCCAGCCCCCACGCCTCTGCCAGCGCGGGGTTGGCCGCGTAGGCCCGCACCGCCAGCCCGAAGGACGTGAGTTTGAACAGCGCCACGAGCCCGGCCAGGACGAGAGCAGCGGCGATCAGCGTGGCGATCTGCGACGCCGTGATCACCAGCGGCGCGCCGCCCGGCGCGGTGCCCAGCACGTAGCTCGGGTTGGCCAGACGGGAGAGCGGCTGCGCCTCGTGCCCCCAGCCCAGCGCCAACGCGTTGGACACGGCGGTGTAGAAGCCCAGCGACGTGAGGAACTGCACATCGAGCGGTGCGCGCCGGCGGCGGAGCGGCCGGTAGAGCCCGACCTCCACGAACCAGCCCAACGCCGCCGCCACTGCCAGGCTCAGCGCAGCGGCCAAGGGCAGCGGCAGCTCACGCACCTGATACGTGTACCAGAAGGTGTAGCCCGCCGCGGCGAAGACGGCGCCGTGGGCGAAGTGGAACACCCCGGTGGTGAAGTAGACCAGCCCGAAGCCCAGCGCCAGGAGCGCATAGCCCGCCCCGGCCACCATGCCGTACAGCAGGGACGCCATCAGTGGGGGGTGGGAGCGACCAGCTTGCCGCCGGCCATCTGCCGGACGACCACCTTCATCTGCGCCTGGCCGTGCGCGTCGAAGGTGGTCGGCCCGCAGACGCCCGGGAAGTCGTGCGTGGCGGCCAGCGCCTCGCGGATGGACGTCGGCTTGGCGTCGGGCGCCCGCTCGGCGGCGGCGCGTCGAACGGCGGGGTCTCGTGGTAGCGCGCCTCGAAGTCCCTGACGAATCGCTGCACCGTCTCGCCCGGGGCGGCCGGGTCAAAGGCCGGCGCGACCACGTACGCCTTCTCGGCCCCAGGGCCGGCGCTCTTGAGCACGTTCTGGTCGACCAGCCCCAGGTCGCAGAGCACGGTGCCGCCGAGTTTCAGCTCCTCCTTCTGCTTGAGCACCAGGCCGAGCGCCGAGCCGTAGCCGGGGATCCACCAGCCGTCGGGCGTGGCCGCCGCCAGCTTGGTAAGCTGTGCTCGGAGGTCGGTGTCAGTGCGGTCGAAGGTGTCGGTGCCGGTGACCTGCCCGCCCTGCTTGCCGAACGCAGCGGTGAACACCCTGACCGCCTCGGCGCCGTACTCGTCGTTGATGCTGAGCACCGCCACGCGCTTGAGCCCGAGCGTCTTCGCGGCGTACTGAGCCATGGTGGACGAGCCGAGGCCGGTGTCGGGCAGGTTGCGGAACACCCACGGGCTCTTGCCGGTCAGCGCCGGGTGGCTGGCGTTGGCATAGAGCACCACCAGCGCCGGGTGGCTGGCGTTGGCGTAGAGCACCACGCCTGCGCGCTCGGCCGGCGCGATGAGGGCGAGGCAGACCTGGCTCATGGCCGCCATCACCACCGGCACGCCGTCCACGCTGACGAGCTTCTGCAGCCCGTTGAGCGCCTCGGTGGTGGAGTTCTTGCTGTCCACGTAGACGATGCTGAGCGGCCGGCCGCTGATCCCACCGGCGGCGTTGAGGTGCTCGATGGCCAGGTCGGCGCCCTGGCGCTTCATCTCGCCGATCCGGCCGGCGCCGGTGCTGAGCGGGAAGATCGCGCCGATGGTGAGCGCAGCGCCCGCCGGCGCGGGCGAGGGCTGAGGCGCTGACGCCGGCCCCGCGGGCGAGCCGGCGTTGCGACAACCGGCGAGGAGCGTCAACCCCCACGCCGCGAGCCAGGCGCGACGAACACTGCGCAAGACGGGCCTCCGTCTCCGCCAGGGTAAGGCTAACCGGCGCTCTCCGCCAGCTCCGCCACGTGCACGTTGGGCGGGTTGTCGGCCAGGGCCGGGGTGGAGAGATACCGCTCGCCGATGTCCGGCAGCACCACCACGATCAGCTTGCCCGCATTCTCGGCCCGGCGGGCGACCTCCACGGCGGCGGCCGCGGCCGCGCCGGAGGAGATGCCG
>JACPDV010000667.1 GCA_016183835.1 Armatimonadota bacterium | reverse complement strand
CGCGAACTGGGCGGCGCCCTGCTTCTGCACGACCTCGTAGAACGCCTTGAACAGCAGCGGTACGACCAGGTTGCAGGCGCTCACCGTCAGCGCGAGCAGCATCGCCAACAGCACGGTCCAGAGCTGGGTCCTCAGGTGGACCAGGAAGGGCGCCAGACTCTCGCCGCGCCTGGTCACAGGAACCGCGCCAGATAGGTCCGCGTGGCGGCGGCACTGGCCGGAGTCACGCCGGCGGGCACCACCACGGCATCGGGCGCGAACTCGCCCAACAGGTCGAACAGCTCGCCCAGGTCGGACCCACCGCGCGGCGACGGCGAGACGATGTCGCCGCGGTCGTCGACCTCGCTCACCGTGACGACGAGCAGCACGTCGCCGATCCGCTCAAGCACGTCGCGCGGCGACACGTCGTGCTCGGCGGCGATGGCGAGGACATCCATCGCCAGCCCCAGGCAGTCGGTGTCCAGGGCGTCGAGGAGCTGCTCCGCATGGTCCAGGTCGCTCACCGCCATCCCGGGCGCCAGCTCGAGGGCGAGCGCTACTTCGTGCTGCTCCGCCTCCTCGAGCACCTCGCGGAGCCGCTCGAGGGCGGCGGTCCAGTCTTCGCCGGGGCCGTTGCCCGCCACCACCACGTCGGTGCCGAGCGGCTCGGCCAGCCCGAACAGCCACTCCAGGCGGTCCTGCGCGTCGTCGCCGCCGTTCACCAGGTCGCACTCGGCGCTCACCGCGGCGACCGCCAGCCCCTCACGGTCGAGCGAGCCGGCCAGCCGCGCCGCCAGGGCCGCCGTCAGGTCGCCCGCCCGCAGCTCTTTGCCGTGCGCCTCCAGGTCCAGGAGGGCGGCCTCATAGCCGGCGCCGGCCACCGCCGCGGCGGCTTCGTCCACCGTCAGGTGTGCGAACACCCCGGTACTCAGTGCCAGGTTCATGCCGCCTCTCCTCGCCCGCCCGCCGTTCGCCCCGCCCGCCGGCTCTCCTGCGCGTCACCACAGGTAGACCGCGTCCACACCCACCATGTAGCCCACCGAGCGCTCGTGCTTGCCCGTCGCGCGGAAGGTCAGCTCGTGCTCGCCGGCCGTCAGCTCCGCGGCCCCCAGCGTCACGAAGTCGCTCCGCACCACCCCGTCGTTGAACCCGTCGAACACCTCCCCGAGCCGCTTCCCGTCCAGCTCCACCGCAACCTTGCCGTAGTCGATGGCCTTGGTGAAGTAGGCCCCCAGGCTGTACCGACCGGCCGCCGCGACGGTCAACCGCAGCGTGAACGAGGCGTCCGCGTGGTCGCCCGGCCGGAACCAGAGGTGCGCCCCCTCACTCCATATCGGCCCGAACCCGCGCAGATCTTGAGGGCCGATCTCCGCCGTCTCCGGGCTCTTGCGGACGATGGGCAGCTTCTCAGCCTCGAACCAACCCGCCGACGAGGTGGGCCTCAGCGCCAGGTAGTCCACCCCCAGCGCCCGGCCGCCGGACTTGCCGCTCTTGCCCACCACACGCAGCGTGAGGCGCTGCTTGCCGGCCTGCCCAGCGGGCACGAGCCCCAGCTTGACCGGCTCGCCGGGCAGGCCGGCCGCTTCGGCGTAGGCGTCCACCGGCTCCCCGAGCGCTCTGCCGCCCAGCCACGCCTGGACGATCCCCTGCTCCGGTCCGCGGGTCAGCGCGCCGAGCAGCTCGTAGGGCCGCGGCGACGGCACCGTCAGCTCCACGGTCACCTCCTGCCCGTCGGCCGTGGGGCGGAAGGCGAGCTGCGCCAGCGCGCTCCAGGGCAGCCGCAGATCCTCGGGCTCGGCCTTCGCACCGTCGGAGACCGCCACGACGGGCAGCTCCTCGGCCTCGCTCACCACCGCTCCCTTCACCTGCGCACGCGGCGCCGGCACCACCCGCAGCCAGTCGATCCACACCGGCCCGCCCGTCGCCGTGAGCGTCAGCCGGTGCTCGCCGCGCGACCAGCGCGCCGCGCCGACCGCGACTTCCTGCGTGGCCGGGCTGCCCGCCGCCAACTCCGCCCGCCCGATCGGCTTGCCGTCCAGCTCAGCCGACAGCGCGGCCGCGCCCGGTTGTGCCGCGCACGCCTGCAGCGTGCCCAGCCCGTCGCGTCCGGCGGGGATGGTCAGCGTCACCGGCGCGGCGGGACTCACCTCCACCATGCCGTGCCCGCCTGTGTCGAACCGCCACACCGGCGCCTCGATCACCGTGCCGCCGCCCGCCAGGTTGTTCTCCGCCTCGATCACCCCGGCGCGCCGCGGCGAAGTGCCCAGCCGCTCGGCCACGGGCACCGGCTCGAAGGTGTGCGTGCTGCCCGGCTCGGCGTACCAGTAGGTCACGCCGGCGTAGTCGGAGCTGGGGTAGTCGTTGACCGCGCCGTGCTCGATGTGCAGGCTGGCCTGCCGCTGGAACGGCACGCAGTCGGTGACGTGGAGGCGAAAGGCGTGGCAGCGCGAGCCGCCGTCGTCGTGCACCGTGACCCCCCACAGCGGCTGCCGGCCGGGGCCGCCGAAGTACCACCCACCGTTGAAGTAGTCCTCGGTCCCGGTGCCGTGGTAGGTCTGGATCGCCCGCCCGTCGGCGCTGATCTGCTCGTCGCCCTCGAGGAAGCCGAGCCCGCCGATGCCGCGCATCGCGTGGCTCACGCCGCACCAGTGCCCGCGGCCGGTGGCCTCCAGGATGGTGAACGGCTTGCCGCGCTGGATAGGGTTCTCGCGGTGCCACCAGGCGTGGAACCGGCCCAACTCCGGGGGCAGCCGGTCGCGCGACTGCTCCACCGCCACCACCTCCACCTTCGCCGCGTCGAGCGCGTCGTTCTGAACGGCCACGGCGATCCCCGT
>JACPDV010000091.1 GCA_016183835.1 Armatimonadota bacterium | reverse complement strand
GCCCGGCTGGGTGAAGAGCGTCAGCAGCCGGGCGAGGAGGCGCTCGCTCTTCTCGGTGGGGAAGCCCTGGCGGTGAGCGTAGGCGGAGAAGTCGGTCCACAACGTGTCGGCGAAGAGCGTGTCGCTGGGCGGCACCCAGTGCTGCACCCGGCCGGTGGGGCTGCGGCGGATGAACTCGAGCCCGCTGCCCTCGTCGCGCCAGAAGTCGAGCAGCGAACGGCCGCCGGCCTCGGCCTCGTAGCGGCGGTGGTTGCCCACCGCGCGGACGGCACGCTCACGGCACCACTTCCATTGCCCCTTCTCCGGCGTCACGCCGAGCAGGTCGTAGCGCATGGTGGGCCGGTTCGCCGTGCTCCAGAATTCCTTCCAGTAGCCTTCGGGGTAGCGCGCGCCGTCGGGCTTGTCGAGCAGCGGCGGGCGGTAGCGCGTGGTCGGGTTGCGGCTGTAGAGGAGGCACACGTCGTGGGCCTGGGGGAGCGCAAAGACTTCGTCAAACTGCCGTTGCAGGTTCTTCGTCACGCGTTTGACGATCAGGCTGTTGCGGAAATTCTCACTACCGAAGATCTCATCGAGGAGGAGACGCACATGATGCACGGCGCGGTCGTCGAGGTGGACCACCAGCGAGCCGTCGGCGGCGAGCAGCTCGCGGAGGAGCACCAGGCGGTCGCGGAGCATGGCCAGGTAGACCCCCGGGTCGAACACGTCGTCGTAGTGCTGAAAGCGGCGCGCGTAGCAGAACGGCGGATCGATGTAGACCAGCTTGACGGTGCCGGCATGCCCGCTGCCGAGGAGCGCGGAGAGCGCGTGGTGGTTCTCGCCGTGGATCAGCAGCTCGCGGCCGTCGCCGCGCCGGTCCACCTCGCGGAGGCCGTGGTGGGCGAGGCGCGCGCGGGGCACCCGGCGCACGCCGCCGTCCTCGTCGGTGAACGTGACCAGGCGGTCGTCACGGGCCGGCCAGCCGAGGGTGGGCCGGGAAGCCGAGCGCGCGGCCGCGGCCGGGAACCGTTGAGCCATACTGAGGCATTGGACAATCCGGACGGCGCGCCGTGGCGGTGGGATGTGTGGCCCGAGATGAAGGGGGTGGATGCAGTCAAGGCGGTGCCGTGATGGCGGACTCGGCCGGTGCTCCAGGCGGCGAGGCGTTGCCAGGGGACGAGGCCACCTGCGTGTGGGTGCTCGAGCGGCTTCCGGACCCCGCGGCCATCGTCCAGGACGACGCCATCGTCTACGCTAACCAGGCGGCCGGAGAGCTGTTCGGCCTGTCGTCCGGCGCCGAGCTGCTCGGCCGCACGGCGGTGGGGGTGGTGCATCCCGACTACCGGGAGATCTCGGCCGAGCGGTTTGCGCAGGTGAGCCAGGGCGCCACGCTCCCTCCCGTGTCCATCGCGGTGGTGGCGGCCGACGGCACCTCTCGCACCATCGAGTCGCGCATGGCGCCGTTCGTCTTTGGCGGACGGCCGGCAACGCTGGTGGTCGCGCGGGACATCTCGGCTCGACTCGCGGCCGAAGGGGCACTGCGCGAGAGCGAGGAGCGTTGCCGGGCCTTCACCGAGGCGGCGTTCGAGGGTCTCGCCATCACGGAGGCCGGCGTGGTCGTCGACGCCAATCCCGAGCTGGGCCGGATGCTCAACACGCCCCACGCCGCGATCGTGGGCCGCCGGGCACTCGATTTCGTGGCGCCCGAGTCTCGCGCTCTGGTCAGTGAGCAGATGGAGGCCGGCGCCGAAGGCCCCTACGAGCACCTGGCGCTGCGCTCGGACGGGACCCCCTTCCCCGTGTCCGTCCGCGCCCGCACCATCGAATACCAAGGACGGCCGGCGCGCCTCACAGCGCTCAGGGACATCACCGCCCGCCACCGCGAGCAGGCCGAGCAGGAGCGCCTGCACCAGCGGCTCGCCCAGGCCGAGAAGGCGCGCAGCCTGACGCTCATGGCGGGCGGCGTGGCGCACGATTTCAACAACCTCCTGACCGCCGTGATGGGCCACCTGGAGATCGCCCAGTCGCTCGTGCCCACGCATTCACCCGTCGCCCGGCACCTCGAGGCGATCGGCCTGTCGGTGCAGCGGGCCGCCAAGCTCACTGGCCAGATGCTGGCCTTCACCGGACGGCTGTGGCTCGTGCGCGAGACGGTCAACCTGGACGAGCTGGTGGCGGACGTGGTGGCCGCGGCGGGCACGCCCGGCGATGGTGGGTGCCGCGTGGAGGTCGAGCCGTCGGCGCATCCGCCGCTCTGCCAAGGCGATCCCGACCAGCTCCGGCAGGTCCTGGCCGGGCTGCTGGCGAATGCCTACGAGGCCACCGAGGGCGCGGACGGGCTGATCCGCATCCGGGTGGACACCGGGCCCCTCGACTGCGGCGACCGGGGGGCCATGACGGTCGGCTCGCCGGACCCGTCGGGGTGGTTTGTGAGGGTGGACATGACGGACAACGGCAGCGGCATCGCGGCCGACACGCTGCACCGCATCTTCGACCCGTTCTTTTCGACCAAGTTCACCGGCCGCGGGCTCACGCTGGCGGCGGGGCTCGGCATCGTGCAGGCGCACGAGGGCGCGATCGAGGTGAGCAGCGTGCCGGGCGAGGGCAGCCGCTTCCGGGTCTGCCTGCCGTTCGACCCCGGCGGAGCGTGACATGCGCCTCTGCCGGCTCGAGGCCGTCCCGGTCAGGCTCGGCTTCCGCGGCGTCTTCCGCACCTCGCACGGCACCCTGGCCGTGCCCGGACGCACCGCCGAACACGTCTACGTCCGGGCCGAGACCGATTCCGGCCTGGTGGGTTGGGGCGAGGCCCGGCCTTCCCGCAAGTGGAGCTACGAGACCCTCGATAGCGTGACCAGCACCATCAACCGCTACTTCGCCCCGGCGCTCCTGGGCCGCGACCCGCTCGATCTGCCCGGCGCCGAAGCGGCGATGTCGGCGGAGATTGCCCCCGGCTTCACCACCGGCCAGCCGATCGCCCGCTCCGGAGTCGAGATGGCGCTCTGGGACCTGCGCGGCAAGCACCTCGGCCGCAGCGTCAACGCGCTCCTCGGTGGCGGCGAGCAGCGCACCATCCAACTGAGCTGGACGGTGCTCGGGAGCGAGCCGGAGGCCGTGGCCGAGAGCGTGCGAGAGGGCCAGGCGCGCGGCTACGGCAACTTCAACTTCAAGGTCGGCTTCGGGCTGGACGTGGATCGCGCCATCGCCCGGACGGTCGCGGAGCTGGCGCCCGGCACGTTCCTCTGGGCCGATGCGAACCAGGCCTACGACCTGGAGGGCGCGGTGCAGGCCTCGCGGCTGCTGGCGGAGGTGGGCGTGGCGCTGCTCGAGCAGCCGCTGCCCATCAACCGTTACCTCGACTACCCGCACCTGCGCCGGCGGTCGGCGCTGCCCATCGGCGTGGACGAGGGGATCTGCCACCCAAGCGACCTGGAGCAGCTCCTGCGCGCCCGGGCGGTCGACATCCTCGTGGACAAGATCGG
>JACPDV010000647.1 GCA_016183835.1 Armatimonadota bacterium | reverse complement strand
GGCGCGGCTCGCGGCGGAGACCGGCGAAGCGGAGCTGGCTCTGGACTCGGAGCGGGTGGCGGCCGCGGTGGCGGAGGCGCAGGGCGACTCAGCCGGCGCGGCGGAGCGGCTCCTGGGCGTGGCCACCGCCTGGCTGGACCAACGTCAGCGGCTGACGGCCGGCGGCGTCGAGGAGGCGCTGCTGGAAGACGTGGGGCGCTTGACCACGCTCCGGCGGTGCGTTACCCTGCTGAGCGCCACCGGCGCCGAGGGGCGGGCACGCGAGCTGCTCACCCGGGCGGCGTGGCCGCCGCTGCTGGAAGAGCTTCCGGGGCTGGCAGAGGAGTAGACCTTGCGGCGGGCCGCACGGTTGACAGCGCTGGGGTGTTGCTGGTGGCTGTTGGTCGGGCTCCCCGGCTGCGGCGGCAACCTCACGGGTGGGAGCATCCCGCCCGGCCGAGCGTTCGTCGCCGGGCTCGTGGTGCGCGGCGACAGCGCGCTCGTGCCGCTCTCCGGCGCCAAGGTGCAGCTCATTCCCACCCCGGCCGGCCGCCAGGGCACCAACCTCGGCGGCGGCGGCAGTCCGCCTCCGCCGCCCGACTGGGGCGGCGGCGGGAACAACAACGGCGGCGGGGTGGACGTCAGCGGGCAGGAGGCGCCCGGCACCGTCACCGCCTTCACGACCCCCACCGGGCAGTTCAGCGCCACTGCCCTGCTCACCGGGCCCACCCGCATGGTCGTGACTCCACCCACCGCCTCCGGCCTGAGCCGCACCGAGTATCTGCTGGACATCCCCGCCGGCGACGGCTACTGGGTGATGGCGGCGCCGCTGCCGACCGGGGTGAGCTTCGCCGGGACCTCGTCCATGGAAGCTACGCCGACGGACATCGACCTTCGCGTGGGCCAGGCGGTCCAGCTTCAAGTGCGGCTCATCGGCGGCGCGCCGCCGAGCGTGGTGCCGAGCTACCTGCTCCGCAGCGACGTGGGCGTGGTCAACGCACAGGGGATGTTCACCGCCGTCCGCGCCGGCCGCGGGCAGCTCAAGATCGTCGTCGGGCCCTACCAGCAGATCATCCCCGTGGTCACGCGGCCGGTGCAATAGCCCAGGCCGCCCGGTTCGCCGCGCGCTTGCCTTCCAGGTCGAACACCGCGTGCTGATTCTCGACCATCACCTGCCGGGCGAAGCGGCACGCCTCGGCCTCGGTCAGGTCGCCGTCGGCCACTTCCTCCGCCAGAGCGCGTTCCAGCCACCGGCGGCACTGCGCGGCGTAGGCCGCCGCCCCGGTGGGCCACGACGTGTCGCCGCCGAAGATGAACAGCTTGTTGCTCGGCGCCGCGTGGATGAACTCGCGCACGAAGCGGACGATCTGGAGCGGGTTCATCTGCCACGCCCAGCAGCAGTCGGCGTAGACGTTGCGGTACTGCTTGGCCAGCGCCACCAGCTCGCTGGTGTAGGGGTAGGCGGCATGCATCAGCACGAACCGCGCGGCCGGGTAGCGGGCGAGGAGGCCGCACAGGTTGCCGGCGGGGATGTAGTCCACGGGCATCCGGTCGTTGCCCGCGTAGTAGCCGGTGTGATGCTTGAAGGGCAGGTTGTGCTCGATGCTCAGCTCCACGCCGCGAGCCCAGCACCAGTCGCCGAGGCAGTCGGCCTCAGCACGGTTCAGCGCGTGGCCGCCGAGCTTCAGCGCCAGCATCCGCGCCACGTCGCTCTCGCTCCGCTCCGACCAGCGCAGCGTGCGCGAGTAGGCGTGCTGCGACTTGACGGCGATGGCCAGCGGGGCGAACTTGTCGAACAGCGCAGCCATCGCCTGCCCCAGGCTGGCCAGGTCCGTGACCTCGACGCCGGAGACCTGGGCGACCTGGGCGGGGTCGAAGCTGCCGTCGCTGAACGAGCACCAGGAGAGGTCGTAGTAGAAGAACCCGGGGGCCTCGTCGTCGGGGGTGGTGGACCACTGGAAGTCGTCGATCTGGCAGTGGTCGAGGTTCGCCACGTCGCGGCAGATTCTGAGCCGCTCGTTGGGCTTGCGGAGCTCCTCGGCGCGCGGCGCGGCAGCGGCGACGGATTCGGGGGTGAGCGGCTCGAGGTCGTAGAAGATCCGCCCCACGAGCCGGACGCCCTCGCCGTAGCCGGTGTGCTGGACGCGCTCGAAGTAGGGCTGCACGGCCTTGAAGCGGGCGGCGATGTCGGGGTTGTTGTTGTCGTTGAGGGCCTGCCAGGCCTCGCCGGGCATGCCGGCACAGTGGAGGTCGGCGGGCACGTAGTTGCCGAACAGGTCCTGGAGGATCCCGCCGCCGTTGTCGATCCAGCCGCCGGCGCGCTGCTGATGCTCATGGGTGTCGGCGAGCGGGGTGGTGGCGATGACGTGATGGAGGTCGGTGGGCACGGTGGGTTCTCCGGGCTGGCCGTTTCGAGCAGGAACGGCCAGGTCCTGCCCGCGGTGCGAGCGGCGTGCCGGGAGTCGGGTACAGTGTGCCACTGGCAGCTCGCTGCCAGTGCCGTGCCCGGCTGGCATCGCACTGGCAGACGAGCTGCCAGTGGCAGACCGGACGAGTCAAGCGGACGGGCGGCTGGTGACCGTCAGTCGTGTACCCCCACCACCACATCGCCCCGGCTGTCCACGTCAATGACCCGCCCGCCGTCATCGCGCCCATCCGGCCCGACGCTCCAGAGGCGGAACCCGCCGCCCTCGCGCCGGTAGCCGAACGTGCCGACCGCGGCGAAGGGGTCGTCCGGTAGCCGGTCCAGGCACAGGGGCATGAGCGCCTCGAGGTTCACGGGCCACGCGCCGTGCTCCCGGCGGAAGGCCTGCAGACAGAGCGCCACCTGCAGCAGCGCAAGCCGCGTCTCGCCGCTGGTGTGGCCGAGCGACGAGGAGGCCGGCTGCCAGAGGTACCAGACGGCCACCGACCCCTTGCGGAACTTCGGCGGTGCGCCGCGACTGGCGTAGGGCCGCGCCGCCCACTCCACCGTGAGGGAGAAGTCGTCACTCAGCTCCCGGAGCACAGTGCGCCGTCGATGCCAGAGCACAGAGCGGTGAATCCACGGCCGGAACGAGGCCTCGTCGTCGATGTCGAAATCCGACAGGCCGCGGAACAGCTCGCCGCGCGGCGTACTGCGCAGGTACTCGACGGACTCGGCGAGTGCGCTGCAGCCGTCCTCGCGCACGACCTGCCAGAACGGCACCTGCCGGGCGCGGATGCCCCGCAACCGCGCAGAAGCAGCGTGCGCCTCGGCCGCCGTCAGGTGCGGCAGGGCGTCCCACGCAGCGGCCGCCCCGCGGCTCTGCAGGACCCGGGCCCAGTGCGCCGACATCAGCCCGGCACCGTGCGTGGCCGCGACACCCAGCTCCACCGCGTCGAGCCCACAGCGCTCGGCCTCGGCCCACTGGCGCTCCTTCGCCCGGACGTGTGCCGTGAGGCGCAGGAGGTAGCCGAGGTCCTGGTAGGCCTCGATGTCGTCTCCGGCGCTTTGGCGCGGCTCGACGCACCGGTGCGCGAAGCCCTGCCGCAGCCGCTCGATCGCGGGCCGATAGCGCGCCACGAGCCTGCGGATCTCCGCCGGCCGGTAGGGGTACGTCTCGGGCGCGCGCAGCGACCGGCAGAGAAGGTCGAGGGTCTGGTCGCGATCGAGGAGCCGGGCGGCGGCGATGAAGTCGT
>JACPDV010000664.1 GCA_016183835.1 Armatimonadota bacterium | reverse complement strand
GGGCGGCCGGTCTGCCGCCCTTCGGCAGCATGCCGACCAGATCGACGATCACCTCGGGGTTGGTCTGCAGGACACCCTCGGCGGAGAACTCCGGGTAGGTGGCGGCTGTGTCCGCGCAGGCGTTGGTGCCGCCGGCCGCGCGGATGATCTCGTCATAGAAGGTGTGCGCGCCGGCCATCGACATGCCCGCGAGCTGCCCCGACGCGGTGTCGCGGCCGACGCAGATCAGCACACGGGGCCGCGGCCGGCCCGCGACGGCGCGGCGCACGGCGGCGGCGCGGCGGGTGAGCTGGCTCAGCAACGCGTCGGCCGCGGCGCGCGCCCCGCAGGCGCCGCCGATCAGGCGGATGGACTGGTGGATGCCGGCCAGGGTCTGCTGCGGTGCCATCAGCGTGCGGAGGTGCAACTTTGCCAGCTCGCGCTGCGCCTCGACGCCCGAGCTGGGCAGGACCACCAGGTCGGGCCGGAGCGCCACGACCGCCTCGAAGCTGGGATCCAGGAAGGCGCCGGTCTTGGCGATGCCGGCCGCCTCCGGCGGGTAGTCGCAGGCCCGGGTCACGCCAACGACCTTGTCGCCCAGCCCCAGCGCGAAGAGGGTCTCGGTGATGCTCGGCGCCAGCGAGACAATGCGCTGCGGCACCGGGCTCGGCGCTGCGGCGCGGCGCACGCAAGCCGCGACCAGGAGCGGTAGTAGCGCCGCGAGGAGGAGCCGGCGGGCAGAACGATGGCGCGGTGAACCCCTCATGGCTCCAACCCCATCAGGCGGTAGACTTGGCCCATGTCCAATCCGGCGCGCACCGCGGCGGCCAGGCGGTCGAGGTCGGGCTCCAGGTCGAACCGCGCCGTGACCCCGCCCAGCGGCTCCCAGCCTCGTCGCCGGCGCAAGCGGTCGAGCCCCCAGCGGCGGAAGGCGTCGGCGTCGAACAGTCCGTGCAGGTAGGTGCCCCAGATCATCTCCCCGCCGCTGCCGAGCACCCGGCCGCCGACGGTCACCAGCGGGGGCAGGTCGCCGCCGGTCCGGCCGTGATGGATCTCGTAGCCCACCAGCCGGTGGCCCGACGGCGTGTGCCGCGCTTCCACGCGGCACAGGGTCTTGTCGCGGTGCATCACCGTCTCGACGGGCAGCAGCCCCAGCCCGTCCACCCGCGCAGCCGACGATTCCAGCCGGTGCGGGTCGGCCAGCGTCCGGCCCAGCATCTGGTAGCCGCCGCAGACCCCCACGATCTCGGAGCGTCCGGCGAGCGCCAGCAGTCCGTCGGCCAGCCCGGCGCCGCGCAGTGCAGCCAGATCGCCGAGGGTGTTCTTGGTGCCCGGCAGCAGCACGGCGTCCGGGCTTCCCAGGTCCTCGGCCCGGCTGACCAGCCGCAGGCCCACATCCGGCTCCAGCCGCAGCGGGTCGAAATCGCCGAAGTTGGAGACGTGGGGCAGTTCCAAGACCACCAGGTCGAGCCGCTCGCCCTCAGCCGGCGCGGAGTTCAGCGTGTCGAAGCCGACCCCGTCCTCCTCGGGCAGACTGAGCCCTTGGATCCAGGGCACCACGCCCAGCACAGGGCGGCCGGTGTGGGCCAGCATGTAGTCGTGCGCCGGTGCGAGCAGGCCGGCGTCACCCCTGAACTTGTTGACCACGAAGCCCCTGAGCAGATCCCGTTCCCACTCGTCCAGCACCGCCAACGTGCCCACGAACGAGGCGTAGACTCCGCCGCGGTCGATGTCGCCCACCAGCAGCACCGGAGCCCCGGCGTGGCGCGCCATGTGCATGTTGGCGATGTCGCGGTCCTTCAGGTTGACCTCGGCCGGGCTGCCGGCGCCCTCCAGCACCACCACGTCGAACTCGGCCGCCAGTTCGTCGAACGCCGCCCGCGCCACCGCTCCGGCCTGCGCCTTGTAGCCCTCGTAGTCCCAGGCCGCCATGCTGCCCACCGGGTGCCCGCGCACGATGATCTGGCACCCGGTGTCGCTGGTGGGCTTCAGCAGGATGGGGTTCATGCGCGTGTCGGGGTCCAGGCGGCAGGCCTGCGCCTGCAGCACCTGCGCCCGGCCCAGCTCCCCGCCATCGCGAGCGACGTAGGAGTTGTTGGACATGTTCTGGGCCTTGAACGGCGCCACCCGCAGCCCGTCCTGCAGCAGGATCCGGCACATGGCCGCGGTCATCCAGCTCTTGCCCGCGTGGGACGAGGTGCCCTGGAACATCAGCGTGCGCGCCCGCCCGCGTCCCTTTGGGGTCATGGCCGTGCCTCCCCCGGCTTGACGGCCAGCGGCAGGCCGCAGACCATCAGCACGACCTCGTCCGCGGCGGCGGCCACAGTCTGGTTGCAGCGGCCCGACAGGTCGCGGAAGCGCCGGGCCAGGGCGTTGTCGGGCACGATCCCTAGCCCGACCTCGTTGGTGACGAAGATCACGGTGCCGCCGTGCACGCGGGCCGCGGCCATCAGCGCCCGGCAGCGCGCGACCAGGTCGCTGTCGGTCAGCTCCCCGCCGGCCTGCTCGGCCTGAAGCAGCAGGTTGGTGACCCACAGGGTGAGGCAGTCCACCAGCACCACGGGCACGTCGCGCAGCCGGTCCAGGCCGCCGGCGAGGTCCAGCGGCTCTTCCTCGGTCCGCCAGCCGCGGCCGGCGCGCTCGGCCCGGTGGGTGGCGATGCGCTGCTCCATCTCGGCGTCGACGCCGCGCGGGCAGGTGGCCAGGCAGGCGTGCGGACCCGGGAGGCCGTCGGCGAGGCGCTGCGCGTGGGAGCTCTTGCCGCTGCGTGCGCCGCCGGTGATGAGGAGGATCCTAGCCATGCCACGGCCTCCGGGTGGAGGCGGACGCAAGGGTGGGACGTGAGGCCGACCCGACGCGGCGCGCGGCCGCTGCGCTCTTCGGTCGCATTCCAGACCTTCCCTCGAAGGCAAGCCCCGATGGCTCGGTGGCTTGTGCGGTATCCCGACTCCCGGTTCATCCTACCGGCCGCTGCCTTCCCAGTTCGGGGAGCGCGAGCTCCCGTTGCCAGTGGCGTCACTGCGGCTTTCGTCCCCGGTCACGGTGGCGGGGCCGTGCTGGATTCACACCAGCTTCCCGTGCTGTCCAGTTCGCCCGCGCGGCCAGGCCGGCGGGCAGGGCGCATTATACACGATCAGAAGGGAGGGGCGCTCAACGAACCGCTCACGGCTCGCGGTTCACCGCTCCCCGCAAACCGCCACGGCCCCCTCCGCCGGCGGTTCGGGCTGCGCGGCCAACCAGGCGCGGCCGGCGTCGGTCAGCTCCCACACTCCGCGCGGCGAGTCGGCGCGGAGGAGCCCCTCGCGGATCATCTCGAGCCGCATCCGCTGGGCGGCGATGCGCCAGCGCGGGAGCCGCGGGTTGGAGGCGGTGGCCTGCAGGTCGGCCGGGGTGAGGTGGGCGGCCATGCGGCGGTGCACCTCTTCGAGCACGAGCCGCGCCGGCCCGCGCCCCTGGAGCTGCTCGAGGATGCGCAGGATCGGCTCGCGGTAGGCCTCCTCCGGGGTGCGCTCGCCGGGCCGGAGCCGATTGCGCCACGGCCGCAGGCCGGCATCGCGTTCGATGCCGAGGGTCACCCGGTCGCTGAGCAGCTCCCACTCACGACGGAGGAAGAGCACCTGCTCGCGGAACGAGCCGAGGCAGTCGGCGCTGACGAGGACCTGCTTGGCGCGCTCGATGTCGCCACTCGCGAAGGCCCGCGCGCCGGAGGCGTTGACGGCGTCCACCTCGGCCCGCAGCTCGGCCAGGATGACGTCGAACGCGGTGCTGATCCGCCCCGGATCGCTGTCCTCCATCGCGGTCCACTCCCGCTTGGTGAGGGGATTGGCCGTGGCGGAGGTCTTCCCTTTTCCGGACGATCGGTTACTGGATCTGCCGCGTGGGCCCGGTCGTGTTGCCCTCGCCGCAGGACTTGGTCCACTTGACGTGGCCATCGGCGTAGGCCACGTTCCAGCCTTCGTTGTGGCGCGGCTTGAGGAAGGCGTAGCCGCCGGGGAAAGAGGTCATGCCCAGGGGCCCGCACTGGTCGCGGCCGAAGTCGCGTGCGTACTCGAAGTCGCCCGGATCCGAGTCCTTGATCGTGGTTGCGCCATCGTAGAGTGTAATGGTGCTGCTGGGCTGATCGATCATGAAGTACGCGCCGGCGGTGAGGGCGTCGTTGCTGAGGTACTGCACCTCGGTGTCGTCGTCCGGACCGCCCGGGCAGACCAGGATCTGGCGGTTCTTCATGTAGGGGTAGAGCGCCTCGGACCAGCCGCGGCCGCTCCCCCACACGACTTCCGCCTGGTTGAAGACGAACCAGCGCTCGTCGTAGTCCATCGAGTACTCGAGGGCGGCGAAGCTGAGCTGCTTCTGGTTGGCCACGCAGGAGATGGTCTCCGCCTTCTCGCGGGCCTTGGCGTAGACCGGGAACAACTGGGCGGCAAGGAGGCTGATGATGGCCATCACTACCAGGAGCTCGATCAGCGTGAACGCGCGGCGAGCGCACCGGGTCGGCACGGAGTTCTCCAAGGGTGCGGAGCAACCACCGCAGAGTCTATGGACCGGACGCGATCCTGTCAAACGTGATGCGCCGCCGGGGCGGCCTTTCCTCGCCGCGAGCGCGGGAATCTGTCCGAGGTGCCGCACCTCGTCCGGGGAACCCTCTGCGCGTCTGATGTCTCTCTCGGAGGTACCATGAAGCTTGTGGCCCTGCTGCTCTGCGCCCTCGCCCTCGCCGCCTGCAACCGGCCCGCGCCGCCGCCCGACCAGCCGGCCGTCCGCGGTGAGGGCACATCCGCCACCAAAGCCCTCGTCCTCACCGCCGCCGAGCTCGGCACGCTGGGCGAGACCCTGGCCGGCTCGGTCACCGGCACGAGCACCGAGAGCGTGGCCATGGATGGCATGGTCGCACGGCTGCAGCAAGGCGGCGTGGACGTGGTGGTGGCCCTCGGACCCAACGACCTGATCCCGCTCGACCAGGCCGGCCTGATCCATCCCGCCAGCGGCAAGGTGCTGGCCCACGTGCCGCTGCTCGTCGTCGCGCCGCAGACAGCCAAGGACCCGCCCGCCACGCTGGCCGCCCTGGCCGCCGCGACGTGCCCCATCGGCGTGCCCGACAAGTCCGCCGGGTTCGCCTGCCGCCTGGCCAAGCAGACCCTCACCAGCGTCAAGGTCAACTGCAACGCCGAACGCCTCGTGCCCGACGGGCTGGCGCAGCTCCTCCGGCGCACCGAGGCGAGTGAGCTGCCGGTCAGCGTGGTGCCCGCCACCGCCCTCCTCCAGTGGCCGCACAAGCTCAAGGTCGTCGCCGAGGTGAACACCGAGGGCATCGACGTGATCGCCCTCACGGTTCGTGGCTCCACCAACCTCGCCGCGCCGCAGATCGTCGCCAACCTCGCCGCGGCGGCGAAGCAGGCCTTCGCCGGCACCCACCTGGCCTACGCGCCGCCGGAGAAGGGCGACGGGAAGAACGGGCTGTTCGTCTACGCCGGCGCGGGGATCCGCGAGCCGCTCGACACGGCCGGGTCGCTGTTCACCGCGCAGACCGGCACCAAGGTGCACTACAGCTACACCGGCTCGGCCTGCCTCCTGGCGCAGATCACGCTCAGCCAGAAGGGCGACCTCTTCCTCCCCGGCGAGGTGTTCTACATGGAGCAGGCCAAGGAGCGCGGCTACCTGAAGGAGAAGCGCCACGTCGCCTACTTCGTGCCGGTGATCGCGGTGCAGAAGGGCAACCCGAAGGGCATCCACACCCTCCAGGACCTGACCCGGCCGGGGCTGCGCGTGGGTCTCGGTGAAGCCAAGTCGTGCGCCATCGGCTCGCTGACCGAGAAGCTCCTCGCCAAGGCGGGGCTCACCGCGGCGGTGGAGAAGAACACCAAGATGCACACGCCCATGGCCGCCGAGCTGGGCAACGCGCTCAAGCTGGGCAGCATCGACGCCGCCATCAACTGGGATGCCGTCACCCACCAGTTCCTCAGCTCAGTGGATGCGGTGACCATCCCGGAGCAGGACAACCTGACCACCGCTATCGAGGCCGGTGTGCTGAGCTTCACCAAGCAGCCCGAGCCGGCGCTCCGGTTCGCCGAGTTCCTCGCCGGGCAGTCGGGGCAGGGCGTCTTCGAGCAGGCCCACTACACCATCGACCTGGCCAAGCCGGTCTTCGCGATGGGAGTGGGGCAGTGAGCTCCGCCGCCGACACGCCGTCCGGGAGCGGCCGCGGAGACCTGCTCTTCCGCGCCCTCCTGGGCAGCCTGCTGTTCCTCTACCTGGGCTTCATCCTCGCCACGCTGCTGTCCAACGTCTGGTGGCTGGGGAAGCCCGGACCCGGCGGGCTGCGGCCCATCGCCGCCCTGGCCGACCAGCCGCTCCTCGGCCAGGAGGTCCGCGCCGCGCTCGTCCTCTCGCTCCAGACGTCGGTGGTGACGGTCCTGCTCGCGCTGCTGGTGGCCATCCCCTCGGCCTACGCGCTGTCGCGCTTCCGGCTCCGCGGCGAGGCGATTATCGACATGGTGATCGACCTGCCCATCGTTGTCCCGCCGCTCCTGGCCGGGCTCAGCCTGCTCCTCTTCTTCCGCCAGACTCCGCTCGGCCACTGGCTGGAGCGGATCTTCGGCGACATCGTCTACACCCGGCGGGCGATCGTGGTCGCGCAGTTCTACATCGCCGCGGCGTTCGCCATCCGAGCCATCAAGGCCAGTTTCGACTCCATCAACCCACGCTTCGAGGCGGTGGCCCGGAGCCTCGGCTGCGGGCCGTGGCAGGCGCTGTGGAAGGTCGCCCTCCCGCTGGCCAGGAACGGCATCTTCGCCGGCGCGGTGATGACTTGGGCCCGGGCGATGGGTGAGTTCGCGCCGGTGCTGATCCTCGCCGCCGGCACGCCCTGGCGGCCGGACCGGCCGGGTCACACCGAGGTGCTCTCGGTCGCCGCGTTCCTCAACAACTCCGCGGGCCACCTCGAGATCGCCATCGCCGTGACGGTGCTGATGATCGCCATCGCCGCCTGCACGCTGGTGCTGTTCAAGAAGCTTGGCGGGAAGGGATACCTCTGGTGATCGAGGTCCGGGGGCTCGAGATCCGGCTCGGCGAGTTCCACCTCAAGGGCATGAGATCCGGCTCGGCGAGTTTCACCTCAAGGGCATCGATCTGCGCCTCGAGACCGGGCGCTACGGGGTCATCCTGGGACCCACCGGGGCGGGGAAGACGGTGTTGCTCGAGTGCATCATCGGTCTCCACACGCCGAGCGCCGGGCGGGTGCTGTTGGACGATCTCGACATGAGCCTCCTGCCGCCGGAGAAGCGCGGCGTCGCCTACGTGCCACAGGACTACTGCCTCTTCCCCCACCTCACCATCGCCGCCAACATCGCCTTCGGGCTGAGGCTGCGGCGGTGGCCGGCCGAGGAGACCGAGCGGCGCGTGCGCGAGCTGGCCGAGCTGCTCCACATCGAGGGTCTTCTCAAGCGGCGGCCGCTGACCCTCAGCGGCGGCGAGAAACAGCGCGTGGCGCTGGCCCGGGCGCTGGCGATCGACCCCAAGCTGCTGCTCCTCGATGAGCCTCTCGCGGCGGTGGACGAGCGCACCCGCGAGCGGCTGGGACAGGAGCTCAAGGCGGTGCAGCGGCGGCTGGGCACCACGGTGCTGCACGTCTGCCACAACTTCGAGGAAGCGCTGGCGCTGGCCGACGACATCGCCGTCTTCTGCGACGGCGAGATCCGGCAGGTGGGCCCGCCGGACGAGGTCTTCCACCGGCCGGGTTCGCACTTCGTGGCGCGGTTCATGGGCTGCAGCAACCTGATTCGGGGCGAGGTCACCGGCGGGCAGTTCACCGCGGGCGAGCTGCGGCTACCGGTGGTGAGCGAGCTGTCCGGCGCGGCGACGCTGGTGGTGCGGCCTGAGGAGCTGCGGGTGGGCCCGCCCGGCGGAGAGGGCTGGGCCGCGGAGGTGACGGGGGTGGTGCGGGCGCAGCGGTTCGTGGCGCTGAAGCTGGCGGCGGCGGGGTGGGCGTGGGAGGCGATTGCGACGCCGGAGGCCGCGCGCGAGCTGGCGCTGGGTGAGGGTGCGCCGGTGACGCTGTGGGTGCCGCCCGAGCGGTGTCATCTGCTGGCGGGGACAGAGGACGCTCCGGGTCCCTCTGCCTCCGAAGCTCCGGCCCCCTCTCCCGCCGGGAGAGGGCTGGGGTGAGGGTCGATCGCCGGACCTGGAGACCACAATCCACCGCCCCCTTCGCCTCGGACCCTCACCCC
>JACPDV010000663.1 GCA_016183835.1 Armatimonadota bacterium | reverse complement strand
CCTGCGGCCGGCTTGGCCGCGGAGGCCGCGGCGGTGTCGTTGGTGGCGCGCCGCCACTCACCGCCGGTGCCCTGCTCGAAATCGCTCCACAGCTCGGGCTTGACGGCCTCGGCCACGGCCAGGCGGTAGGCGTCGGACTCCAGGAACTTGCCCTGGAACGGCCACAGCGCGCGCCGCAGCGGCGGGCCGCCGAGGACCATCAGGTTGCCGCCGCTGTTGGCGAACCGGCCGAGGGCCTCGAGGGCGTCCACCGGCAGGAGGCGCGCGTCGGCGACCACCACCAGATCGAACACGGCGGGGTCGAGCACCCCGGTGACCGCCTCGCCCGGCTGCACCAGGCTGACGCCGAGCTTGCGCTGGCGGAGCCGGTCGGCCAGGTCGACGACCAGGTCGGTGGGCCAGTCCGTGGCGACAGAGCCGATGATCCCGACGTTGCCGTCCGGCGTGCAGGCGGCGATGTACTTCGCTCTGAGCGTCGTGGCGGCGGCTTGCATGGCTTCCAGCCTCCTCGCGCGAGCCTCGCTGGCGACCTCGATGGTGGGGGTGTTGACGATGGGGCAGAGCGACTCCCGCCAGTCTTCGCCCATCCACCCGGCGAGGAGGAGCTTGCCCTGCGCGGCGCGCTCGGGGGCGGTCAGGGTGAGGATCTGCACGCCTTCGCCGGTGACCTCGGCGCGCGCGCCGGCGAGCACCACGTGGGCGGTGGACTTCAGCTCGCAGCGCAGGCTCACGCGCTGTCCCGGCGGCGTGGCGTACTGCATCTTGACGGTGAACGGCCGGCCCTCGACGACGTAGGCGGGCAAGTCGATGAACTCACACCGGTAGCCCTCGGCGGCACACGCGGCGGAGAACAGCAGGCAGGCGGTCAGCAGGCGGTGGACGGCACGCATTCGCCGGGCTCCTCAGGGACTCCGAGCCTTCGCGGCGTTTTACGGTGTTCCTTCGCAACCAGACTCCGGTCCGGCTCCCTCTCCCCCCGGGAGAGGGAGCCCGGATGGTTGCCGCTGCACGGGTCACCGGCCCACCCGGAACAGCAGGATCCCGTCCACCATCACCCCGGCCTTGCCCTGCCAGAAGACCCGCGTCTCGAGCGCCCCGCCCGGATGGTCGAAGACCAGCGGCACGCAGCGGTACCCCCCGGCCGGCACGTCCGCCACGTTCAGCTCGAGCCGGGCCGGGTCGATCTCCGTGCCGCCCACGTGGGTGTCCAGGATCACGAACGGCCCGTCGCCCTCGCCCGTGCGCCGCAGCCGGAAGACCGCCAAGTAGCGCCCCGGGTCCGTCGGCCGGTAGGGGCCGAAGACGATGTGACCTGCCTGGTCCTGCCCTGCGACCGCCGCCCAGGCCTGGCCGTCGAGCGAGTCCGGGTCGGCCTGCGCGGTGCCGCCGCGGTGGGGCAGCGGCACGGCTGACATGCGCTCCACGAAGTCGAGCGGCTCCGGCGGCAGGGCGGCCGTCAGCTCGGCGGCGGCGATGCTCTGCAGCGGGAGCGTCACCTCCCGGCGGCCGAAGGTGCCCGAGAAGAGCAGCACCACGTGGTCGCCGTGCGGCTCGCCGCGGACCACCAGGTCGGCGCCCTGGTACGGCGCCAGCGTGCCCTTGTCCGGCGTGGCCGAGGCGTGATCGAGGCCCGCGGTCACCACTACGCCGTAGCTGAGCGGGTCGGCCAGGGCGTTGTCGAGCCCGATCCGGAAGGCGGCGGGCTGGCCCTCGATGGCCACCAGCTTCTCCGGCGCCCGGACCAGCAGCTTCTTCGCCGCCATCCACTGCCGGGCCAGGTCGGTGAGGTGGTCCGGCCGCACCGCCACGTAGCGCGGGCCGAGCTTCTCCATCACCTCCGGGTAGAGCGACATGTCGGCGCCCCAGTTCCAGATGAAGAGGTGCAGGAACGCATTGCCTTCGGGCGGGGTGATGCTGCGGATCTGCTCCAGCGCGCGGGCGATCTTCTGCTCGCGGGTGTCCTGCTCGGCCCAGCCGGTCACCGCGTGGAACACCGGCACGCCGCGGGCGGTGGGGTAGAAGACCTCCGAGTAACGGTTGAGCCGCCGGCCGTAGTCGGGGAAGAGGGCCTGCAGGCCCGGGATCTTCTCGGCGTAACGGCGGATCAGCCGCGGCTGGCTGATGCCCATGATCCAGATGGCCTGCTCGTCGCTCGCCTCCATGCCCTGCGCGGTCAGCTCCAGGAACTCGTCGAACAGCTTGCCGCGCGCCACCGGCTCGAACCGCTCGGCGTAGTCCTCGGGGTACGTGTAGCCGATGCCCGACACCGCGCCGACGAACACGTCGTTGGGCGTGGCGGACTGGAAGTAGTAGTCGACGATGGGCGGCATGACCTGCGCCGCCGAGGGCGACATGGACCACGCCATCGGCACCTTGCCGCGGTTGGGATCGTCCCAGAGCTGGGGGAAGTTGCCGCGGCTGAGCACCGGCAGGTTGTCGCCGTCGGACATCACCCAGGTGACATACACCTTGCCCTCCTCCAGCTTCGGCGCCGGCGGGCGGGCCTGGTGGAGGGCGGGCACGGGGTAGCCCGTGAGGACGCTCAGGTTGGTGCAGCCGATGGAGCCCACCAGGTACTTGGCGTAACGGGCGAACGACTGCACGCCCGGCCCCTCGCCGATGCCGATGTCCACGCCGGCCCACGGGTAGCCCATGACCGGGATGTTAGTGGGCATCTTGGCGAAGATGGCCTCCATCGTCTCCAGGTCGGCCTGCGACGAGCCGCCGGGCTGCGCGCCGTCGATCCGCCCGCCGAGCCAGAAGGTGAAGATCCGCTGCTGCACGGTGTAGTCGCGCAGGCCGGAGGTGTCGTCGGGCCAGAGGCAGGCAATGGCCTGGTGGCTGCACTGCGGCCACAGGTTGTCGAAGGCCCACTGATAGGCCTCGGCGTTGGTCTTCCAGCGGCCGCGCAGGTCGTCGAGCACGGGCAGGTCGAGCTGCTTGGCGACGCGCGGCGAGGCCGGGAGCGCGTCCTTCTGCGCGGCCAGCATGTAGGCGATGTTCTTACTCGCCGGGAGCCGCGCCTCGCTGAGGATGACGCCCTTGACCCGCTCCTTGTAGCGCGTGACCAGGGCGAGCGGATCGTCGAGCCGGTCCACGGCGGAGACGTAGCTGCGGCGCTGCATCCAGCGCAGCCACTGCTCGTCGGTGGCGTCGAGGATGGCATAGACGCTGGGCTGCCGGCGATTGATCAGCCCCTGGAGCGTGAGGAGCGCGGCCCGCAGGTCGGTGGGCACGTTGCGCAGGTCGACCACCACGAGGCGGGCAGATGGCCTGTCTGCGTGAGGGAAGAGCGTGCGGTAGCTGGGCGGCGCGGTGCGATAGGGCAGCTCGCGCGGGAGGCCGGTGGACTTCGGCTGCGGCGCCATCTCGGGCCTGAAGTCCACGTCACCCGAGACAGCGTACAGCGTGATCTTGTCGAGCCGCAGCGGGGCGCCGCCGTTCCAGTTGACGCGGCACTCGAGCTTGCCGCCCGGGTACTGGAACATCAGCGGCACCTGGCGGTACTTCCCCGCCTCCAGGTCGCCGGTGTAGAGGTCGCGGCTGGCGAGGGTCTTCTGCCCGTAGCCCACCACGGCGTCGACCCGCGCAGTGATGTCGTCGTCGGCGGGCTCCGTCAGCTTGACCCGGAAGAGCGCCACGTAGTTGCCCTCGGGCACCTCGATGTAGGGCCCGAAGACGGCGGCCTTGTCGCTCGGATCGGTGCCCGGGAGGACTTCCCAGGCGGCGCCCTCGGAGGCGTCGGGATCGTCCACGCGATGCCCGCTCTGGTGGTTCTCGGGCCGTTCGCACTCCCACGCCCGCACCGCCTGGTAGTCGACCGCGGGCGGCTTCGCGCCCTTGGCCAGCTCGGCCGTGACGTCGTCGGGAAGCCCGGCGCCGAGCGCGCCGGCGGCCAGCAGACACGCCGTCAGAAGGCTCATCCTGCGCATGTCAGACTCCTTGCGGCCGCCGCTACGGCAACGCATTCCGGACGGCCTCCAGCGCCGCCTCGATCCCCGCCGCGGCCACCTCGAGGCTGGTCACCGCCCGGAGCGTCTGTGGCCCGGTGGCCAGGATCAACACGCCCGCCGCCTTCAGCCTGTCGGACAGCTCCGGCGCCGGCAACGTGGCGCTCCGGTGG
>JACPDV010000028.1:737-4562 GCA_016183835.1 Armatimonadota bacterium | reverse complement strand
TAAAAATTTACGAACGCAAAGCGAGCGGCTGGCGTCCACGGGATGGATGATCTCAGAGAGAGTTTGTCTTCATTGGCCACGTCAACCGGCTAAGGACCTCCCCCTGCCCCCTCCTTGGCAAGGAGGGGGGGCCGATTCGGAAACTGACCCAAGCTCAGGGCAAGGAGAGGGGGCCGGTCGCTGGAATGGCCGTGCACCCTCACCCGTGCATGCCGTCGCTGCGCCGCCGCACCACCACCAGCAGCGGCACGCCCGCCAGGCCGAGCAGCATCACCGCCGCCAGCGCCAGATAGAGCGCCTGGAACAGCTCCGGCCCGGCGTGGACCGCAGCCGGGCTCACCAGCGCGTCCACCCGCGCGCCCACGAACTTCGGCGCGAACGCGGCGAAGCTGCCGACCACCGCCAGGATCAGCGCGTACGCCCGGCCGCGCAGCCGCGCCGGCACGCGCTCGAGGAGCGCCGACTCGAAGATGGGGTAGTTGGCGAGGAGGAACATGCCGTGCAAGACCAGCGCGGCCATCGCCGCGCCGCGCGGGAGGAACGGGATCGCCGCGCCGCAGAGGGCGCTGAGGAGCAGTGTGCCGGCCCACCACCAGAGCCGCGAGCCGCGGTCGGAGAGCCAGGCGAAGATCGGGTTGGTGACCAGCGAGAGCAGCCCCTTGTAGCCCAGCAGGGCGCCCACCAGCCCCACACTCAGGCCTTGCGCGTGCTGCAGGTAGAGCGCGTTCAGCGTCTCGATCCCGCCGCCGGCGAAGTCGCGCGGGATCAGCGCCAGCCCGAGCGCCGCCAGGGCCAGGACGAACACCGCTTTCTGGCGCGGGCCCGCCGGCACCTGACCCTCCGGCCGCGGCCGCTCGGACAGGATCGGCTCGCGGGTGAACAGCACGTAGGCCGCCGCCACCGCCACCGCGCCCCACCCGGCCAGCCCCATCGCCATGCGCCAGCCGGCCAGCCCCGTGACCCGCCCGCTGAACCTGGGGCCGAGGAAGAACCCGAGTCCCGCGCCCATCCCCGCCAGCCCCATCGCCCGGCCCACCGCCTCGGGATAGAGGCCGGCGATCACCCTCGCCGAGACCGGGTGGTAGCCCGCCGCGCCCACCGCCGAGACGATCACCCAGACCCGCGCCCAGCCGAGCGTCGGCGCCGCCGCCATCGCCACCAGCCCCAGCCCTTGCACAACCAGCCCGCCGCCCGCCACCAGCCGGCTCGGCAGCCGGTCCACCAGCAATCCGGCCACCAGCGTGGCCAGGGCGAAGGTCACCGCGCCGCAGGTGCTCAGCCCCGTCACCGGCTCGACGCGGGGCAGCGCGAAGTCCTTCTGAATCGCGACGTAGAGCGGGGTGAGCAGGCTCAGCAGCGCGTGGCAGTAGAGGTGCAGCACCGCCATGAAGAAGAGGATGCGCTCGCGGTTCTGCGCCGGCCGCTCGGCGGGCATGAGGTCTTCCAGGGTCTGCGCATGATGCCAGCGCCCGGCCCGTCCGTCAAGGCCGGCGCCGCCGCCACCAGGCCGCCAGCGCCTCGGCGCCCCAGCCCAGGAGCAGCGCGTTGCCCAGCTGCGGCACCAGATAGTAGTGCATCCCCAGCAGCCGGTAGGGCAGCGCCGGCAGGTAGCTGATCGCCATCCAGCCCAGCGCGAAGCCGAACCGCCGCCGGTCGAGCCGCCAGACGAGCGGCAGGGCCGCCGTGTGCGCGACCACCCCGGCGAACACCGCCCACGTGCGCGGCAGGGCGAGCTGCGGCCAGGTCAAGCTGCCCAGGAACCAGCGCGCGCCCAGCGGCGGGTAGAGCAGCACCAGGTACGGCTCGAGCTGCGAGGCGAGCGGGAACCGGTGGCCCAGCATCCGCGGCGCGACCGGGCTCTGCCCCAGCACCGCGCAGCGGAACAGCCAGTAGACGGCCATCCCCGCCGCCAGCCCGCCGGCCAGCTTCAGCGTCCGCCACCGCCCGGCGCCGGACGACCACGCGGCAAGGGGCAGGATCGCCAGCAGCGTGACGGCCAGCTCCTTGCAGCCCAGGGCCAGCGCTGTGCACGCCAGCGCCCCGCCCAGCCACCGCCGGCCGCCGCCCCGGGCCCAGCGCAGCGTCGCCAACACCGCCGCGACGTAGAACACGCCGCACAACAGGTCGGTGCGCGGCGCCACCGCTTCGAGGATGAGCTGATTCCACGGCCGGGTCGCCGCCCACAGTCCGGCCGCCAGCGCCGCGACGTCACTCCCGGCCGGCTCGCGCGCCACCAGCGCGATCAGGACGGCCAGCGCCGCCAGCAGCAGCGCGCTGTGGACCCGCCAGCCGAGCGGCCGGTCCGGGCCGAAGAGGTGGAAATCCACCCACAGGGACAGGCTCACCAGCGGCCGGTAGTAGCCGTTCTGCTGGACCCAGTCGCCGACGAGCCAGCCGGCCACGTCGCGCGGCCCGGCGGCGGACAGGTTGGCCAGGATGGTGGGCATGTCGGGGCCGGTGAAGGGCCGGTTGGTGAGGTTGCGGGAGAGGAGGGGCGGCAGGGCGACGACGAGCAGGATGCACAGGGTGCGTCCCGGCGGCTGAAGCCGCGGCAACCATGCGAAGCCCACGTGCGCGGGCTTGGGCGTGGTGTCCGACATCACCACCACCGCGGCGCGGCGCCGGCGGCCAGGCGGGCGAGCGTCAGGTCGGCCTCGGCTTCGCCGTAGCGGACGCCGTGGCGAGCGCAGGCGGCGCGGAGCGGCTCGCACTCCGCGGTGGCGTGGAGCCCGGTGCCGCCGGCGCGGAGGAGCGCGCCGCAGAGGTCGTCCAGCCGGGAGTCGGAGAGCGCGGCCAGCTCCGCGGCGGGCAGGCTCCAGGCGCGGCTCCCCGGAGGCCAGCGGGGCAGCTCGAAGTCCAGCTCCACCTCCACCGCCTCGCGCCGCGGGGCCGCTCGGCCGGTGAAGGCGTCGCCCGGCTCGAGGCCGAGGTGGTGCACGGCCAGCCAGGCCAGGCCGAGGACCGTGCCCCGGCCGTCGGCACCGGTGACCGTCAGGAGCGGCCCGTCGCTCTGGGCGACGAAGGTCTCGCGCCAGGCCGGCGCCACGGCGCGCGTGTAGGCCGGGTCGGGCGCGATCAGGAGCCCCGGCTCGCCGAACGGCGCGGGCTGCGGGCGGACCGGCGGGCGGGAGCCCAGCACGCGGGCCACGTCGCCGGCCAGCCGCTCCGCCGCGGCGAGCACCGTGGGCGGGTAGACCAACGGTAAGTAGAGCGGGGTGTCGGCAATCCAGATCATGGCGTCGCCCGCGCGCGGAAGAGCAGGAAGGTGGGCATCGGCCAGCCGCCGGGCAGGTCCACCTGGCCGGGCACGGCGAACTGGGTGGAGGGCCCGCCGTCGAGGTTCAGCGCGTCGCGGCAGCCGAGTCCGTGGTCCTTCTCGGCGCGGGCGAGGAGCCGCGCGAACTCAGACAGCCTTAGCGCGCCGCGCGTGACGACGAGGACCACCCGCCCTTCGGCGTCCACCCCCACGGCCGAGCGGGCCGTGGCGGGCGAGGGCTTCAGTTTCGTGAGCCGGCCGTCTACCACCAGCCGCGGCCCGCACTGCAGCGCCTGGGTCACGTCGCGGGTGTTCTTCAGATCGCGCGTGTGGACCACCTCCGCCCGGCCGCGGCGGAGCAGGAACACGCCCCAGTCGGCCCGGCGCACGGGATTCACCTGCTTGGAGTCGCTGATCACGAGGCCCAGCGCGTGGTGCTGATCGTCGAAGTAGCCGCCGTTGATGGCGGCCAGGGCGGCATAGTCGCGCGCGGCCTCGGCGGCGGTGAGCCAGTGCTCGCCGCACGCGACCCCCCGCCCCTCGACCCGGGCCGGATCGGCGCGGGCGGC
>JACPDV010000028.1:0-691 GCA_016183835.1 Armatimonadota bacterium | reverse complement strand
AGCACGTCGATCGGGCTGGGCGGTGCGGGCGGCGACGGAGCAGCGGCGGGGGCGGGCGCGGCCAGCGGCGCGGGGAGCCGGGCGCAGGCGGTGAGGAGGAGGGCGGCCAGGGCCGCCAGCCGGCCGCAAACACGGGCCATTCGCACCCCCTCCTTGCCAAGGAGGGGGCAGGGGGAGGTCCCGACCGGCCGCAAGCTGACTGCTGGCCCGGCCCCTTCCTTGCCCTTTGTCCGCTCGCCCAAGATTCTGCTCCCGGCCTGCTGCCGCCAGTGGGTACTGGACCTCCCCCTGCCCCCTACTTGGCAAGGAGGGGGTACCCGGAGTACGCCAGGGAGGCCGGAGGGCTACGCCGCGATCGCCTTCACGGCGGCCAGCACCTCGTCCACGTGCCCCTTCACTTTGACATTGTCGAAGCGGGCGCGGATGGTTCCCTGCCCGTCGATCACCACCGTGGTGCGGATCACGCCGAAGACCTTCTTGCCGCAGAACATCTTCTCGCCGAGCACGCCGTAGGCGCGGCAGACAGCCTCGTCGGTGTCGGCCAGGAGCAGGAACGGGAGCCCGTACTTGGTGGTGAAGCTCTGGTGCGACTTGACGCTGTCGCGGCTGACGCCCACCACCGCGGCGCCGAGCGCGGTCAGGTCGCCGTAGCTGTCGCGGAAGCCGCAGGCCTCGGTGGTGCAGCCCGGCG
>JACPDV010000666.1 GCA_016183835.1 Armatimonadota bacterium | reverse complement strand
CGCCCTTCGCGTCCGTCAACTCCTACGGCCTCTTCGCGGTGATGACGACCACGCGCCGCGAGATCGTCGTCGAGGGGAGCGCCGACGGCCAGACCTGGCTTGCCTATGAGCTGAAGTGGAAGCCGGGGGACATCCGTCGCGCGCCGGAGTGGCGATCGCGCCTACTTCCCCGCCGCCTCCTTGTCCGCCAGATCCCGATTCCCGCTCGCTACCGTCCCCGCCGACAGCTCCCAGCTCATCCCCGCCTCGCACGTACTCCCCACCACCGTCACATTCCGGCACCTGCCCAGCGTCCCCACCGCTCGGGCCGTGTTCCGGGCCGCGCTGAACGACCTCGGCCGGCCCTTCGGCATCCGGTTCGGGTGAGGCCGGACCCGGAGTTCCACCACAGAGGACGCAGCGAGTCGCAGAGGACGGAGTGTCGCGTGCTCGGACGGCCCAACGCCAGCCCCAGTCGCCGGCAGCGGCGGCGCCGATCAGCCCGCTTCACCCGCCTCGCGCACCGCCTGGTCGTAGAGCCCTTGGGATAGTCTCATACCCGCGGCAAGCAGTTGGTCGAGCAAAGGCCGGACGGACGGCACGTAGCCGGCTTGGCGGGCGGCGAGCAGAACGCCAACCACTCCGATGACGCGCAGACCGGCACGCTGGGCCGCGCTCCGGGCCGCGGGCTCGTCCACCACCAGACGGTCCGCAGCAAGGCGTCGGCAACGACGATCATCGGCCCAAGGTCCTGATGGTCTCGAGGTCCTCCTCGAGCTGCTCAACCCCGTAATGATACTCAATCTCCCGCTTGCCCAGCTCCTGCAGCGAATCCCACGTGTGGACACCCGCCATCTCACGCGCCTGGCCGAACGAGAGCCGGCGCTGCGCGTAGAGCGCGCACGCCAGCTCCAGCCGCGCCTCCTCGGGCGTCAAAGGCTCCGGGAGCTCGAGCGTCATCGTCGCCATGGCCTGCCCTCCGTTCCGTAGTATACCCTATTCCCCGAGGGCGTCCCGCCTCGGCGCGGGACTTGGCACTGGGACACCACTACCTCCCCGGCACCTCTCCCCCCGCCAGATCCCGATTCCCACTCGCCACCGTCCCCGCCGACAGTTCCCAGCTCATCCCCGGCTCGCACACGTTGCCCATCACCGTCACATTCCGGCACTTGCCCAGCGTCCCCACCGCCCGCGCCTTGCCCGTGCCCTTCAGCGTCCGCAGCACGTTGCGCGCGATCAGCACGTTCTCCGGCCCGTCCGTCTGCCCCTGGATCGCCCCGTACGGCGCGCCGTCGCGCATCTCCACCAGGTTGTCTACGATGAACAAGCCGTCCATCTTCGTCGGCGCGATGCCGATCTGCTCGCCGTTGTAGATCGTCGAGTACTGCCGGTGGTTCTCGATCTCGTTGCCGCTGAGGTTGACCAGGATCCCCACCTCCCGGCAGTCGAGGAACGTGTTGCCGCGGAACGTCACATTGCGGCAGAGCAGGGAATCGATGTTGCTGGCCGCGCGGCAGTGGGTGCAGAAGTTGCCCTCGAAGACCGTGTCCCAGCACGCCCAGCCGCCGTAGGCCATGGTGCAGACGCCGTCGTTGCCGCGCACCGTGCAGCCGCGCACCACGCCGTGCTGGCCGAAGGTCATCACAATCAGCGAGCCGTAATCGCCGCGGAAGTCCTCCACCAGGCAGTCCTCGATCACGCAGTCATCGCCGCCCAGGCCGAAGATGAGCGCCTCGCGGCCGAAGAACGCCGAACCGTTGCCGTTGACCGCCTTGCAGCGCGGGATGCGATGCCGCCCGCCCGGCGGTCGGGCGTGGATGAACACTGCGTGCGTGTAGATGGCCGGATCGGGCGCTTCGGGATCGACCTTCCCCCACTGCTCCGGGCTCGCCGACGGGTCGGCGCCGGTGTTGGCCACCCGGCAGAGCCAGCCGGCGCCGCCCTGGCTGACCGCGTCGCCCATGACGTAGGCGTGCGCCGCGTCCCACGCCGGGAGCGCCGCCGGCTGGTTCGGCCACAGCCGGCACCAGGGCGCGCCGTCCGACGGGGTCCTGCCGCGGTGCTCCTGCTGCGCCACGTACTCGCCGTCCTGGTAGGCCACGGCGTCGCCGAGCCGGTAGACATGCTCTGCCTCCCAGGCGCCGGGGTTGTCGACGAACAGGTGGAAGACATGCGGCCGGCCCCAGTTGGTGCTGATGAAGGCGCGGTTCGCGTGGCGCAGGTTGGGCGTGTTGAAGTCGAAGGTGACGTCGGAGATCTCGAAGCCGCTGGGGCCACCGGTGTAGCCGCCGGCGCGGAAGCCGAAGGTGCCGGTGCCGTTGGGGTTGGGGGTGGTGCGGAAGATGGTGACGTCCATCCCGGCGCCGCGGATCTTCCAGTTGTTGAGCGGGCTCTGGAGGCGGTCGCCCCAGAACACGCCGGGGCCGAAGTGGAGGGTCAGGCCGTCGCCGAGATCCTGGCGGAAGTGGTCGAAGAGGGCGTTGAGCTTGTCGCAGGTGGAGGCGTCGAGCGGATCGGCGAGGGTGCCGCCGCCGGGCTGCCCGTCGGCGCGGGAGCCAAGCCACAGTTCGTGCGGCGCGGCGACGGTGCAGGATGCGGCGGCCAGGATCCAGAGCGGGGGAACCAAGCGAAGCACGGCGTTCTCCTTGACCTCAGCTCGGACGCAGTGCACGGTCTACGGTTTGTCGTCCGACCGGGAAATGCCTTGACGCGCGACTTCGGCGGCGAGGAATGGGCTCCATTTCAGCAACTGCGTCCAACTCAGGCCCTTGTGGAGGTAGTCCTCGAATTCCTCCTGTCGCGAGGACCGGCAGTCTCCGTCGTTGAGCCTGAGTCGCTCTATGGTTGCCTCGACGAGAGCCCTGTTCGCGTCGGTGAGGTCCCGGTTCGGCACGACTCGAAACGTGACGAACTCGATCTGGAACCACCCGTCTTCCACGTGGAAAGGGTCGAGGACGTCCTCGAACACGTGCTTCCGCTCGTTCATGCGGAGGCATACCAGCCGGTAGTTGCTCCACTCGTAAGCCTGCTCAGGACTCTTCGACTTGCACGCGAGGTGTTCGACGGTGCGGGCGCCCGTGACGCGGTG
>JACPDV010000665.1 GCA_016183835.1 Armatimonadota bacterium | reverse complement strand
GTCTAGCCGCCCCCGGTAGCGCTGCGTCCAGGCCAGGTAGTCGTCCAGCACGGCGTCGCGGTCGGCGTAGGCTCGGCCGTAGTCGGGCACGTTCATGTAGCCGAGCCCGGAGAGCGCGCAGGTCAGCTCGTCGCGGTCGGTGAGGTGGGCGTAGTACCACTCCAGCACGCCCGGCGCCAGGTCGTGGAGCAGCGGCCCGAGGACCCAGCCCGTGGCCGTCTGCCCGCGGCCGGGGGCCTCCCACACGTCGCGCTGCGGGCGGAGCCAGTACCACGGGTCGTTGCCGCTGTCGAGCACGCCGATCGCGACGTACACGTTCCCGCGGTCCGGGGCCGGCGCCGGTTGGCGGTCGAGCTGCGGCTGGCGCAACGTTGCCGGTGCCGGGATCCCGCTGTGGAAGCTCATGTTGGTCATGAACTCCGTGCCCAGGGTGAGCTTGGCGTAGCGGCTGGCGAGGGTCATGCCCCAGTACTCACCGATTCCCTCGGCCGGCTCACCCCAGCCCCACCAGCCGAGCACCGGCGAGTGCGGCGCCGTGGCCGCCAGCAGCTTCTCGGCGAAGTTGAGCGACGCTGCCGGGTCCTGCCCCGGATCCGCCCCGTCCACCGCGCCCGGGATGAACCAGGTGAAGATCCGCTGCGCCACCAGGTAGTCCAGCGGCTGCGGCGAGCGTGAGCGGTGGCCGTGGCAGAGCACGTCGTGCCGCATGGCTGGCCAGAGGCGGTCGAACGCCCACTTGTAGCCATCCAGTTCGGCAGCGAACCGCCCGCGCAGGTCGGCGATGACCGGCAGCTTCCACCGCTTGGCCTGAGCCGCCGTGCAGACCACGCCACCGCGCACCGAGGCGAGCATCGTCGCCACGTTCAGGTCGCGCGCGTCCGCCACGACCGCCCCCCGCACGGCACCGCGCAGACGGGCGAACAGCTCGTCCGCGGTCGGCACCCGTTCGACCGGCCGCACGTAGCCGCGCTCCAGGTACCAGCTCAGCCAGCGCTCGTCGTGCTCGGTGTAAGTGAGGTACAGCCGCGGGCGCGCGCGGTTGACCAGCCCCTGCAGACACGCCAGCGCCACGCGGGCGCCCTGGTCGTCCCTGTCGACGGCGTGCACCAGCACCGTGTCCGTGGCGCGAACTGCCGGGCAGCGCGGGAGGACGAAGTCACCGCCGCGCTCCGCCGCGGGCAGCAGTCGCCGGGCGGCAAGCCGGTGGCGCGCGACCCAGCGCTCGAGCCGCTCCTCGGCCACGGCCCAGGCCATCGGCTCCATCGCCTTGGATTGGCGCAGCGCGTGGAGCGTGCCGCGCATCAGAAGTTGGCACCCGAGGAGCACCTCGGCCGGGTCGCGCGGGTCCGCCAGCCACTGGCACCCGGCGAACACGTCCACGCCGCCGCCGTGGCGCACCGCCGCGACGATGCTGCCGCCCAGGCCGGCACTGTCGCGCACGTTCACGACGGGTGTCAGCCGGCTGCCCTCGGGCCGGTGGTCGGCACGCAAGAAGAAGTACCCGCCGAAGCCCGCCGGCACGCCGTAGGCCAGAGGCTCGGAGCCGGCGCGTTGCGAGGTCAGCCGGAACGGCGCGCCCTCCGCCCACTCCAGCCTGGCCTCGCCCGACTTGATGAACCCGGCGGGCGCGGCGGTGCCGATGCGCCCGCTCCAATCCTCGTGCCCCCCGTCGCGCCAGACCGCCCGGCCGCCCGCCTGGCCGCGCGTGCACGGGTGAGTGAAGGGCACGCCGACCGCCACGATGCAGCCGCCGCGCCGGTGGAAGGCGGCGATCGCCTCGCCCGCCTCGCGCGGGAAGACGTTGCCGTAACACCACACCAGGCAGCGCGTGTCCGGATCCACGAGCACGCCACCCGAGAGCGCCCGCGCGTCGGCCAGCCGGGTCCGGACGCCGCAGGAATGGAGGGTCTCGGCCACCACCCGCGGGCTCACCGCCTGGTTCGCCCCGTAGAAGGGGAACCCGCGCTCGCAGAACACCACCACCCCCGGCGACGCCCCGGCCAGGTTCGCGAGCAGGGCCAGACCGACGACGCAGTGACGCATCAACAGTCTCCACGCAGCCCATTCTGCATTCGGCACCGGACACTTGCCGAAGGAAGCGCGCGGGGCACTGCCGAAAGCTACCCCGCAGGGAGCCGCCGCCGTGACCGCAGCCGCCCTCTGCTGCCTGATCGCCGCCTGCCTCGCCCCGCCGGACAACCTGCTCGTCAATGGCGGCTTCGAGCAGCCTTCCGCCGATGGCCGGCCGAGCGGCTGGGGTTTGGCCAACGGCCACCTCGCAGCGCTGGTGGTGGAGGACGGGCCTCGCACGGGCCGGCACGTCGGGCGCCTCGACGGCGACGGCGAGGCCCACGCCTGGCGGCAGGTGGTCGCCGAGCCGGGCACACGCTCTCTCCTCGCCGTCGGCTGGTTCCGCGCCCGCGGCATCAAGGTCGACAAGTCCGATCCGCGCGAGCAGTATCTCCGGTTCTACTGCCACATCCTCTACCGCGGCCGGCCGTATGCCGAGACCACCCATCAGTGGAAGGATCTGCCCGCCGGTGACTTCAACTGGACGCGCTTCGCCGTGCCGCTCACGCCGCGGACGGATCAGCCGGTGGAGTGCGTTTGGATCACGGTCGCCGGACGCTTCACCGC
>JACPDV010000090.1 GCA_016183835.1 Armatimonadota bacterium | reverse complement strand
TGGCCAGGGCCGCGCCCGCGGCGGCGCGATCCCCGACGGCCAGGGCCTGCTTCACCGCCTCCAGCTCCGGCCGGTCGGTGTCGAGCGCCGCCCAGAAACGCTGCTCCTCCTCCTCCGCGCCCACCATGGCCACCTCCACGTTGCGGACCCCGCCGTGCTCGTCCTGCTCGTAGTGGTAGCAGGCCCAGGCCACGCCCACCACCACCTGCTCGCCCGCCCGCGCCCGCTTCGGCAGGCGGATCGGGTGCGGCCCGGACAGGGTCCAGTCGTTCGCGTCATCGCCCTGCGTCTTCACCGTGGTGAACGCGGCCCAGCCGGGGAGCGCCCCGCGGTCCAGCAGCCCCGCCTGGCCCGGCTCGACGGCCAGGGACTCCCAGGCCTCGGCGGTCATCACGAAGGCGTCGAGCATGCCGCTCCGCGCCTCCAGGACGCACGCGGTGCGATAGTCGAGCGAGACCCGCACCCCGGCGGGCAGCGGGTCGGGGAGCGTCATCCGGCGGCCCAGCAGGAGCCAGCCGCGGCAGCCGCCGGTGGCGTCGTCGACCCAGGTGATCTCCCGGCCGTCGGGCGAGAAGGTGAGCGCCCAGGCGGGCAGCTTGCCGGCGGCTGTCCACTCGGGCTTCTGGTCGCCGTGCTGCCCGTAACGCACCTCCCAGCCGCCCGGATTGGCCGCCAGGAGCGACATCGAGAGGAGGAGGGCGGTCATGCGTCGCTCCCGTTGACCCGGATCAGCGTGCCGGGCGACCGGCGGAATGCTCCGTAGAGCTTCCAGATCTCGAGCACGTCGTCGAGCCCGGCCATCGCCGGCGGGCGGCCCTCCTTGACGCACTGGCAGAAGTAACGCACCTCCGGCACGTAGCCGAGGAGGAACAGCCCCTTGTTGTAGAGCTGCCCGAGCGAGAACTCCGGCTCGAAGCGCAGCGGCGCCTGGTCGTCGGGCACCAGGTAACTGTCGGCGCGGCCGTAGGCTCCCCGCGCGCCGCGGCGGTAGACGGTCAGGGTCGCGCCGTTGTCGATCACCGCATTGGCGCCGCGGCCAACCACCTCGATCCGCTCCAGCGGCGACGTGCCCGACTGCCCGGCGGTCAGGTGCAGCGTGCCGACGGCGCCCGAGACGAAGCGCAGGGCCGTCACGGTGGCGCCGGTGGCGGGCTCGCGCTCGAAGCACATCCGCTCCACCGGCCCGGCCAGCGTCTGCAGCACCGCGCCCGGGTGGGCGATGTGGTCGAGGAAGCCGAGCATCGCGCGGTCGTCGGCGGTGTTCTCGGGCAGCCCCTGCGGGTAGCGCACGGCGATGGAGCTGAGCGGCCCGAACGCGTCGCCCGCAAGCAGCTCGCGCAGCTTGGCCACCGCCGGGTTGAACATCTTCTTCAGCCCCACCATCACGAACCGGCCGGTCTCGGCGCTGACCCGCTGCAGCTCGCGCACCTGCTCGACGCTCGCCACGGGCGGCTTCTCCATCCACACGTGGCACCCGGCGCGGAGCGCCTCTGACGCCAGCGGCGTGGCCAGCGGGTGGCCTTCGGCATCGTAGCTGGTGACGACGAAGACCGCATCCAGGCGCTCGGCTTCGAGCATGGCCCGATGATCGTCGTAGGCCCGCTCGGCGCCAAACTGCCGGCGGTAGGCCTCGGCGCGATCCCGCTGCAGGTCGCAGACGGCCACCAGCTCCACCGGGGCGTACTGGAAGGCGGGGTAGACGTTGCGAAACGAGTGTCCCCCGCAGCCGATGTAGCCCACGCGGATGCGCTCGGCGGGCGGGTACTCGAACTGGTAGGTGACGTTGTCGGCCACACGAAGCTCCTTGACAGCGGCCACCCCGGCCTTTGTGGGACCGGCGCCCTCGCCGGTCGGTCGGCCGGAGGACGACACTCGGACCGGATGCCGGGCGAGGGCGCCCGGCCCACAGCGGTACAGGCACCCCGGGCCGCGCGGGCGCCCGGCTCTCCCCTTACCGCCCAAACTCCCCCACCACCTGCCGCCGCCCGGTGTTGTAGGCCACCACCACCCGGCAGCGCTCCTCGCCGGGGTTCCAGGCGCGGTGGGGCACGCCCCGGGGGATCTGGATCAGGTCGCCGGCCGACAGCTCGTGGACCTCCTCGCCGAGGGTGTGGCAGAGCTTCCCGGCGACCACGTAGAGCACTTCGTCGCAGTTGGGGTGGGTGTGCTCGGGATTGGCCTGCCCGGCCCCGAACTCGACCACACCGAACGTGATCGCTTCGTTGCCGCTGACGTCGGCGCCGGCGAGCCAGGTGATGCTGCCCCACGGGAACTCGGCGGTGGGCGTGGAGCCGGCGCGGACCACCGGCGGGCGAGGATCGCTCATGCAGCTTGTCTCCGCACGGCGTTTCCGCCCGCGCAGGCCGGGTCCTTCGTCGTGGGAGGAGGGGAGGTGGGGAAGGGGGAAGTGGTCGGACGCGGAGCAGCGCAGGAGTGATTGGAATCCTGGGAGCCCCCTCCCCTGCGAAGCGGGGGAGGGACGGGGTGGGGGTCTGCGGCCGATTCGCGGTAGCCGGAGAACCCCCCTCCCGCCTCCCCCCGCTTCGCAGGGGGAGGAGCAGACACGACTCCAGGCGCCGCCAATCACTCCCGCAGCGCCGCATCTTGGACGCCCCTCATCCGATGGTGCTACACTGCCTCCTACGCCGTCCGCACCAGGCACCAGGCACCAACCACCAGGCACCGAGGAACCGTGTCCCACTTCACCCGTGTCAAAACCCAGCTCCGCAACCTCGTGCTCCTCGAGCGCGCGCTGCGCGATCTCGGCTACACGCCATCGGTCGGCAACGTGGCCGTGCGGGGGTGGAATGGGCAGACGATGCCCGGCCAGGCGGGCGAGAGCCTCGAGCTGGTGGCCGACGAGTGGGGCTTCCGAGGCGACCTGCAAGCGGTGCTGGGCCGCGTCGCGCAGCGCTATGCCTACCACGTCTGCGTGGCCGAGGCAGAAGCGCAAGGCTTCGCCGTGACCGGCACCGAGACGCTCGAGGATGGGTCGATCCGGCTGCTCGTGGAGCGATTCGAGTAGATGGGCAAACAGCGCATCGAGTTCATCATCCGCCCGGACGGCAGCGTCGAGGAGCGGCCGCAAGGGTTCACTGGCGAGGCCTGCGAAGAGGTCACCCGCAGGCTGGAGCAGACCCTCGGCGTGATCACCCACCGCGAGCCCACGGCCGAACGCTACCAGAACGCCGACGACCAGGACCAGACCATCGACCACCGCCAGGCCTGAACTCAGGGAGGTTCCCATGGCGCTCCGCCTCGTTTGCCTCGCGCTGCTTCTCGCCCCCCTCGCTCGCGGCGCCGACGTGGCCATCGTCCGGAGGGTGCAGACCGGCCCGCCGGGCGCTGAGGCGCAGGCGACCATCGACCGCTTTGCCAACGTGGTGCGCGACCGCGTCGCCGCCCTCGGGCTGCCGGTCGACATGCTCCCCGACACGGAGGTCACTGCCGCCCGGCTGGCCGGCTACAAGCTGGTCCTCTTCCCCCACAACCCGGGCACCGCCGAGCCGGTCTTGCAGGCGGCGGAGGCGTTCGTCGCCGGTGGCGGCAAGCTGGGGCTGTTCTACTGCTCAGAGCCGAGGCTGCTCAAGCTGGTCGGCGTGGCGAGCGCGGAGTACCTGGGTGAGGGCAAGCTCCCGCCGGTGCGCGGTGTGCGGTTCGACCCGGCCCTGCTCCCTGGCGCCCCGGCGGAGCTCGCGCAGCGCTCGTGGAACATCAACCGGCCTGTGCCCGCCGGCGCGCAGGTGATCGGCACCTGGCTCGATGCCGACGGACGGGACACCGGGATCGCCGCCGCCACCCTCGACGAGCACGGCTTCACCTTCTCTCACGTGCTGCTCGGCGAGGACCGGCCGAACTGCGAGCGGTTCCTCCTCGCCGCCCTCGGCCGCTTCCTCCCCGACGTCTGGCCCACGGCCGTGCAGCGCAGGCTGGACGCCGTCGGGCGCGTCGGGCGCTACGCCGACCTCGACGCGCTGGGCGAGGCGGTCAAGGCCGGCGGCCGGCCCCTCGCCGCCGCCGCACTGGCCAAGGCGCGGACGCTCCGCGACGAGGCGTTGGCCAGACAGGCCGCCCGCGACGCGCCGGCCGCCTACGACCTGGCCGCGCAGGCCATCGATGCGGCCCAGGAGGCCTTCGTGATCAACCTGCCGTCGCGCCCCGGCGAGCTCCGCGGCGCCTGGATCCACGATGCCTACGGCATCCCCGGCTGGGGCTGGGACCGCACCATCCAGGTCCTCGCGGACAACGGCTTCAACGCCATCTTCCCCAACATGTGCTGGGGCGCCGTGGCCGACTACCCCAGCGACGTGCTGCCCGTCCACCCGCTCGTGGCCGAGCACGGCGACCAGATCCAGCAGTGTCTCGACGCCTGCCGCAAGTACGGCGTCGAGCTCCACGTCTGGAAGGTGAACTGGAACATGGGCGGCCACACGCCCGAGGCCATCCGCCAGCAGTACATCGCCGCCGGCCGCACGCAGCGGACCATCGACGGCAAAGACAGCATGTACCTGGCGCCCCACCTCGAGGAGAACTTCCGCCTCGAGCGCGACGCCATGCTCGAGATCGTGCGCAAGTACCCCGTCGACGGGATCCACTTCGACTACATCCGCTACCCGGGCGGCGAGTGCGACTTCAGCGACTCCGCCCGCGCCGCGTTCGAGCAGTGGTTGGGCCGGAAGGCGGAGGACTGGCCGAACGCCTGCTACCGCGGCGAGCTGCGCGGCCGGTACAACGAGTGGCGGCGCGGCAACGTCAGCCGGCTGGTGCAGGCCGTCCACGACGAGGCCAAGCAGATCCGCCCGAACATCCAGGTCAGCGCAGCCGTGTTCGGCGGCTGGGACGACGCCGTCAACAGCGTGGCGCAGGCCACCGAGGAGTGGATCGACCACGGCTGGCTCGACTTCGTCTGCCCGATGAACTACACCGGCTCCGACACCTACCTTCGCCGGCTGCTGGAGCGCCAGACGCCGTCGGTCAACGGGCGCATCCCGCTCTACTGCGGGCTGGGGAGCTGGCAGCACGGCAGCCCCGCGGCCACTGCCGAACAGATCCGTCTGACCCGCGAGCTGGGCGCGGACGGGTTCGTCTGCTTCGAGCTGGTCAGCCTCTCACGCGGGGCAATCTCCGAGCTGGCCAAGGGCGTCACCGCCACGCCCGCCGGGCCGCTGCCGCACCACTCGCCGCACCTCGTGTACCGCCCCGGCAAAGGCATTGCGGGCGTGGAGGGCGTGTGGTTCGCGGCGGGCCAGCCCCTCGAGGTGGCCGTGAGCCCGCCGCCCGGGCTGCTGCTGCGCGACGTGGAGACGGAGTTCGGCCTCAGTCGCGACGGCGAGACGGCGGCTCAGCCCGCGCTCGAAACGGTGCGCCGCGGCGAGGCGGTGGTCTGCCGCTTCACGCCGGACCGCGCCGGCTGGTACAGGGTCGAGGCCACCGGCAAGTGCCGCGACGGCCGCCCGCTCCTGTCGCGGAGCGGGCCGCTGCGCGTGCTGTCGGCGGAGCAGGCGCGGGAGCTGGTCGAGCGCGCCGGACCGCCGCGGTTCGCCGGCAAGGGCAGGATCAAGGTCGGCGTGTGGCACAACGCTTACGGCGCGGCGCCGCTCCTGACCGCCCTCCGCGCGGTGGACGGGCTCGACGTGGCCCCGCTCTACAACTTCAAGCCGGCCTCCCTGGCCGCCTGCCGGGTGCTGCTCCTGCCGCAGCCGCGGTTCGACACCCGGCTGTTCATGGACGACGACAACGTGGCGGCCGTGAAGCGCTACCTGGAGCGCGGCGGCGCGCTGATGGTGACCCACGCGCTGGTGGGGATTCGCGGCTACACGCCGTTCGCGCCGGACGTGGCGAAGGGCGGTGACGCGCTCAGCGGGCGAGGCTGGCAGGTGAGCGGCGAGCACCCGGTCACGGCCGGGCTGCCGGCGGGCACGCTGGAGTCGACCTTCGGCGACCGCATCGCCCTCGTGCCCGGCGCCCGCGGCACGGTGGTGGCGGCGACGCCCGACGGGCAGCCGCTGGTGGCCGTCGGCCAGGCCGGCAAGGGGCGCGAGGAGGGCCTCCACGGGATTGGCGAGGGCCTGCGGGG
>JACPDV010000110.1:519-8528 GCA_016183835.1 Armatimonadota bacterium | reverse complement strand
TGTGCGGCAACAAACTCAAGTTCAACCTCGAGCTATGGCTAGCATTTGTGGACATTGTGCTAGTAACATACGACATTTACCTGTACCGCTGTCTTACGCGGAGGTGGGGGGGCTGGATCTACTGACGGCATCTGGCAGTCTGCCGAGCCCGGCCCGAACAGGCGGCTCTGACGGCGCAACGCGTGGAGGTCACCCAGATGGGCAGCCGGACGGAAGGGAAGGTCCGACTCCACATGGCCACTGTGGCCATTGCCGCTGTTCTCGCGGCTTCCTTTGCTGGCGTGCCCTTCTGGTTCTCGGATCGCAGAGCATCTTGGCAGTTGGGTGGCGCGGTGGTGCTTCTGGCCTATGCAGTTGGCTCCATTCCGTATATTGGTACTGCGCCGCGACGTGTGGCCCACCAGTCGTGGAGCTGGCCCGCAATTCAGTGTCTGGTAGTCTCGATCGGCGCTACAGGCATGGCATACGCTCACTGCATCGCGAGCATCGATCCGGTGGATACGCCGAAGGCGTTCTCCAGGAACGGCTGGATCGGGCTGGTCGCGATGGCAGTGCTTGCTCAGATCATCGCCGGCATGCTGCGATTTCTCGCCGGGCGTGTCGGCGAGGGTTGTTGTCAGTCGGGGGACATAGCAGTCGGGGGACATCCAGCAGTCGGGGGACACCATACGCATTAGCCCAGCCGACTGCAGTCGGGGGACACAACAGTCGGGGGACACCATAGCAGTCGGGGGACACCATACGCAGTCGGGGGACACCATACGCATTAGCCCAGCCGCGCCCCGGCCCGCAGCCACCCGACGGGCATGCTGAACCTGTGGAACGGCCTGCACCCCTTCCATGTCGTCGGCCAGTTCTCGGCTGGCGACATCCGCGGGCTCCGCGCCGGGCTCGACCTGGACCCCAGCCACCTCGACGCCTTGGAGATCGGCCCGGCCTATGGGGGGCAGCGCTCGCCATGACGGCACCACGTGACCGCGTATCATGCCGGCCTCAGCGGAGGCTTGCCCGCTGGGACGGAGTTTGCAGTCGGGGGACACCATACGCATTAGCCCGGCGGCCTCCTGCCACGGAGCCACCGCATGGCCATGCTGAGTCTCTGGAACGGTCTCCACCCCTTCCCCGTCGTCTGCCAGCTCTCGGCCGGCCACATCCGCGCGCTCCGCGCCGCGCTCGCGTCCGTTGACGGGCGCACCCCCGACAGCCTATAATCGGCCCGGGAAGCGACCCACGGGGCGGCGTGCGATGACCTTGCGGCTCGGCGTCTGGCTGGCCATAGCACTCTGCGCGGCGCCTCAACCGCGCGGCCTGCCCCTGGTGCTCGACGCGCCGCTCGACCGCGAGGACGTCACGCTGCACGCCCCCGAGGTGCTCGTCAGGGGGCTCGCCACGCCGGGCGCGCGGGTGAGCGTGAACCTGCCCGGCCGCTTCTTCGACCTCACCGCCGCCGAGCCCGACGGGAGCTTCGCCATCGGGCCGCTGACCCTCGACGAGGGCGCCAACCACCTCACCATCATCGCCGGCCATCGCGGTCTGGTGCGCCGGCTCGAGCGCAGCGTGGTGCTCGCCAGCATCCCGCCCGAGCTGACGCTCGACCCGCCGTGGAACGGCTTGCCGCCCGTCGTCGCGCGCTCCGCCGACCTGGAGATCACCGGCTCCACCGGGCCGCGGCTGGTGGTCCGGGCGCTGGTGGGCGACCACCTCGCCGCCGACACCTCCGCGGGCGACGGGCGCTTCCGCCTCACGCTGCCCGGCGCGCTGCGCGAAGGCGGCAACTCGATCGCCGTCAAGGTGGCCACCGACGCGGGGCTGGAACGTTCGGTGACGACCTACGCACTGCTCGACACCACACCGCCGGTGCTGATGCTCCGCCCGCCGTACGATGCGGACCTGCCGGTGGTCAACGAGCTGGCCGGCCTGGCGGGCTGGGCCGAACCGGGCGCGGAGCTGACGGTCCGGCTCAACGGGCAGGTGCTGCTCAGCACGCCGGTGGCGGGCGGCGAATTCGTGCTGGGCCGCATCCCGCTTGGCGAAGGCCCCAACGAGCTGGTGCTCACCGTGCGGGATGCCGCCGGAAACAGCGCGGCGGTGTCGCGCCAGGTGCTGCTCGATACCACGCCGCCGGCGGTCGCGCTGCTGCCGCCGCTCGCCTCCGGCGCGTGGCGCACTACGCGGCAGCGGACCGTGGTGGAGGGGCTGGCCGACGCCGGCAGCGTGGTGGTGCTCCTCCGCGGCAGGCGCGAGCTGGCGCGCCTGAGCTGCGCCGACGGGCACTACCGCTTCGATCCGGTGCTCCTCGACGACGGCGACAACGACCTCTGGGTCGCCGCGCGCGACGCCGCCGGCAACGAGAGCCGCGCCTTCTGCCGGGTGACCGTGGATCGGCAGCCGCCCGAGCTGCGGCTCACCTCGCCGGGGCCGGCCGTCTACCTTGAGACACCGACCTTCAGCGTGGCGGGCGAGACCGAGCCGGGCGCCTCGGTCCAACTCGCGGGCCAGGGGCGGGCGTTCAACACGCAGGCCGACGCCGCGGGGCGCTTCCAGCTCGACGGCGTGCCGCTGAGCGAGGGCCTGTGCCGCTACGACCTGGCTGCGGCTGATGACCTGGGCAATGGTCAGGTGGTGCACTTCGAGGTGACGGGCCGGCTGGGCGACCCGTGGCTGGAGCTGAAGAGCCCCCTGGCGGCGCTGGTCAGCGGGCGGCCGTTGACCGTGGCCTTCGAGCACGAGGCCGGCTGCAATGTGCGGGTCACCCTGGACGGCGTGGTGGTCGGGCCGGGCACCACGCTGCCCATCGCGGACGCCGACGCGGTGCCGCGCGCCACCACGGTGCTGCCGGTGGTGGTCGGGCCGGGACCGCACGACATCACGGTCGCAGTGGTGTCGCCGAGCGGCCTGCGGCGGTCGGCGGTGGCCCGCTCGGTGCACGTGCCGGGACCGCCGCGCAGCCTCACGCTGAGCGTCACGCCGCTGCCCAAGGGCGGCGAGGGAGTCCTGGCGGTGCAGGTGGCCGACGCCTGGGGCAAGCCGGTGCCCGATGGCACGCCGCTGCAAGTGAGGCTGCCCGACGGCGTGGCGGCGGAGGGCGGCCTGGCCGCGGCGACCCAGGACGGGAAGGCGCTGTTCCGGCTGGCCGACAAGGCGCGTCGGGCGCGGCGCGGCGTGGTGGTGGTGAGCGTGGGGTGGCTCGGCGAATCCGCGCCCGTGGTGATCGGCGGCGGCCGACGCTGACCCGCTGGGTGGCAACGTTTCGCCCTTTCGCACGTCCAAACAACCATCGACTCGGCGACGACCCCATGCGATTCCGGACGGTGCTCTGGATCTGCCTGCTCCTGCCGGTGGGACGTGCCCCGGCCGAGCAGAAGATCGTCCTGCAGCGGCTCGACGCCCGCGGCGCCGGGGCGGATGCCGTGGCCGAGCGGGTCAGCCAGGCGGCGCTGGCGAGGCTGGCGGGGCAGCCGGGCCGGCAGGTCAGCCTCGTCCGCGAGGCGCCCGGCGCGTCGCCCGAACTGCGTACGCTCAGCGCCGGCGCGCTCGGGCGGCGGCTGGCCCAGGCCACCGACGCCGACCTGGTGATCCTCGGCGCCGTGGTGAAGCTGGGCGGCGACCCGGGCGACTGGCTGACCTCCTGGTGCGGCTACCGCGCCGCCGACGCCACGCTCCTCCTGGCCGATCCCGTCCGCGGCGCGGCCCGCGGCGACGGCTCCACCACCGAGTTCGAGGCAGCCGTCGCCGAGCAGATGGCGCGCGCGCCGGCGGACTGGTCGCTCCCTTCGGCCGAGGTGGCGGCCGTGCAGGCCGACGGGCCGCGGCAGGTGGTGGAGGTGAGGCTCGACACGCCGCTCACCGCGAGCCGCACGGGCTATGCGCTCGAGCGGCTCCCCGCGGCGGTGCCGAGCGAGCGCACGGGCGAGCTGTTCGCCGTGCCCGCCGAGCCGCTGGGACGCGGCGCAATGCTGCGGAGCGAACAGGGAGTGACCGCCTTCGAGCTGCGCGATGCGCCGGCACTGACCGCCGGGCAGCACCTCCGCGTGGCGCCGCTGGGCGAGCTGCCTGACGTGCCCGTCGGGCCGGGGATCCTGGTCACCAGCGCCCCGCGCGGTGCGCTGGTCTCGCTGGCCGGGCGCGTCTACGGCGTCACGCCGCTGTGGGTCCCGCTCCCGGTGGACGGCGACGCGGAGGCTCGACCACCCCGACCGCCTTCCCTCCCGGCAGTTGGTGGGCGCCGCGGCGCGCGCCGCCGGGCTGGTGGCGGTGGCGCTGCTCGATCCGCCGCCCGCCGCGGCGGCGGCGGCGGCGGAGCCGGCGTTCGACCTGCGCATCGAGTCGGTGCCCACCGGCGCCGAGGTGAGCGTGGACGGCAAGCCGCAAGGGCTGACGCCGCTGCGCGTGGCCGGACTCCACGGCCGGCCCACGGTGACGGTGCGGCGACCCGGGTACAAAGACTGGGAGGCGCAGCTCACCGCCAACGGCTCACTCAGCCTGCAGGCTCAGCTCGTGTCGATGTTCGGAGGGCTGGTGGTCACCTCGCCCCGGCCCGGTGCGCGAGTCTTGGTGGATGGCAAGGAGCAGGGCGCCACCCCGCTCCGGCTGACCGGTGTGGCGGACGGGGTGCACGAGGTGAAGCTGCTCGCCGAGGGCCGGCCGGCCGAGGTGCGGCAGGTGATGGTGCGTGCGGGCCAGACCGTGCAGGTGAGCTTTGGCGCGGAGCCGGCCAGCGTGACCGGCGAGGGTCCGCGGCCGGGCGTGATCGCGCCCGGGCTGCCGCGGCATGACGCGTTGCGTGTCGGGGCGGTGCTGTGGGAGCGGAAGGTGGACCTGCTCGGGCCGGGCGGGAAGCCGGCGAAGATGCACCTGGTGATCGCGCGGCTGGGCGAGGGCTGCCTCTTCTCGGCGACCCTGGCGCCGCCGCAGGCGTACGAGACGCGGCCCACCGCGGGGGCGCTGACGTGCACCTGGCCGGGGCTGCGGACGGCCACGGCGCGGACCTGGTCGACACCCGAGGTCGGCCTGATCACTTCGGTCGCGCAGGCCCCGTCGGGGGGCGGACCGGGCGGGCTGGAGGTGCGGGTGCAGCCGGCTTCCGGCGTCACGGTGAAGGTCCACGCGTCGTCGACGTTAGAGAGAGTGCGACTGGTGCTGGCCCGCTAGCCGGGCGCCTTGACACCTGCTTACCGCGCCGGTATGCTCGGCTTCACCAGCGCGCAGGGCGGCCCGCGCCGGACCGCGATCGCGAAGGTGGTACCGTGTTCTGGGTCGGCCTGATCCTGGTCCTGCTGCTCTCCGGCCTGGTCGCCTACCTGGGCGACATGATCGGCCGGCGGATCGGGCGCAAACGGCTGACTTGGCTCGGTCTCCGGCCGCGTCACACCGCGGTCCTGTTCACCGTCCTCACCGGCGCGCTGATCGCCCTGCTGGCGGTCGGGGTCGTGCTGGCGGCGAGCCAGGACGTGCGCAATCGAGTGCTTCACTTCCACCAGTTGCTCGACCAACAGGCCCAGACTCTCGCGGCCACCGAGGTCCGGCTGGGCAGTGTGCAGAGGTCCAGGGAGCTGGCCAAGCAGCAACTGGATGCGGCGAACGCGGAGCTGAGCCGGGCGGAGAAGCGCGCGGCCGCGGCCTCGCGCCAGGCCGGGATCAGGTCCAGTGAGCTGCGGGCGGCGAACGCTGCGGTGGCCGCGGCCGAAGGAGTTCGAGCTGGAGAGCAGGCTCGACGCCCTGGAGACGCAGATGGCCAAGGCGCAGCAGGAGCTCGAGCGGGCTCGCCGCGAGCAGAGCGAGCTGCTCGAGGAGGCGTTGCGCGCCGCCAAGGGCAAGATCATCTATGACCGCAACAGCGAGCTCGGCCGGCGGCGCATCGAGGTGACGTCCGACGAGATCGAGGCCAATGTCCGCGACCGGTTGGAGGCCTTCCTCCGCGAGCTGGATCGCACCGCCCGCGAGAACGGCGCAGGCGAGGACCCCGGAGGCCGTAGTGCCGTGCCGCTGCAGATCGACGAGTCCGGACGGCCTGTGCCGGAAGACGTGTTCCTCCCCGGCGTCGCCCGTGGGATCAAGCAGCGGGGGGAGCCCGTGTGGGTGCGCGCCGTGGTGCTGCTCAACACCGTCGAGGGCCGGCCGGTCTATTACGCCTTCGAGTACTACGTCGACCGCGTCGTCTACGCCGAGGGCGCGCTGATCGACTCGACTGTGGTGGACGGTGGGCAGGACGAGCCTGCCATCGTGCGCAGCATCGAGGCGCTGATGCGCGACAAGGTGACCACCAAGGCGCTGGAGCGCGGGATGCTGCCCAGCCTGGAGCGACGGGTGGGGCCGGAGGTGTGGTTCCCGGTGCTCCGCCAGGTCAAGGCGCTGGGGCGCGAGGTGACCGTGGAGGCGCGCGCCGCACGTGACATCCGGATCGGTGACCCGCTCGCCGTGTCCTTCAAAGTGCGCGACGATGTCGGCCCCTGACGCGGTGCTGGGGGTCGACCCCGGGCACCGCAAGTGCGGCCTCGCGGGCGTGGACGCCGAGGGCGGGATCGTTTTCCGTTGCGTGGCCCCGCGCGAGACCCTCGAGGAGGTGCTCTCGACCCACTTGGCGAACTACCCCTTGACCGGGGTGGTCGTGGGCGATGGCACCTGCTCGGCGGAGGTGGTCGCCGTGGTCCGCGCGCTGGCCGGTGAGTTGCCCGTGGTGGTGCGCGACGAGTATGGCACCACCCTCGAAGCCCGCCGCTACTACTGGCGGCTGAACCCTCCGCGCGGGCTGTGGCGACTGGTGCCGACCTCCCTCCGCGTGCCGCCGGCGCCGTTCGACGACCTCGTGGCCGTGATCCTCGCTCAGCGATGGCAGATCGAAAGACGAGGGACATCATGAACGCGAAGACCTGTTGCCTGCTGTCGGCGCTCCTGCTCTCCGCTTGGCTCAGCGCCTGCTCCAAGGGCCCCGGGGACAACGCCGCGCCGGATGCCTCCGCGAGTGTGCCACCCGCCCCCGCGCCCGTGGCCGTGGCTCCCGCCCCCGCGGCAGGGCCCCGCGCCGAACCGGCGCGCCCCGGCGCCGGCTCGGTGGAGTTCTCCCCGACACAGCACCTGCTGACCGTCACCCATCTGGGCAAGGTCGAGTCGTACCGCACGGCGCCCCTCAAGCCCGACCTCTCCGGCGCCGAGCAGCAGGCGCTCGTGGCGAGCGTCGAGCCGGCCTTGCGCTATCCGCCCGAACGGGTGACCAAGGTCTCCGGGACGTACGTGCGCGAGGAGCTTGCCGGCGGCAACGCCCTGACCGCGCTGACCTACGAGACCCAGGACCAGCCGGCCGCCGCCGCGCAGCTCTACCGCGGCCGGACGGGCGGCCTGGGCGTGGCGGTGCACGAGGTGACCACCCCGCTGGGCGACCGGAGCATGACCGTCTTCCACTGCGGACTCGGCGAGATCCGGTACCGGATCCTGATCGCCCCCAGCGGGAGCGGCAGCCGGGTGGAGATCACCCAGCTCAGGCTGGACGGTGCCGCGACGCAAGAGTGGGAGGCCGGACAGGGCGTGGTGCGCCCTTACCAGGTGGCCGAGAAGGAGGCGCCCAAGCCCGCCGCGCCGGCCAAACCGGCGGCTCCGAAGCCGTAGCAAAAAACCCGCTCGGGCCGGAACCCTCCCGGGGGGTGAATCTGTTTGGGTAGATAGACGTCGGTGACGAAGTTGCGATCCCCCGGCGAGGCGTCCTCCCCCAGCGCCCGCCACGCAACTCTCGCTCCGGCGTAGCGAGCGACCCAAACCGCGCCGGTGCCGCCCCACCCACGGCACCGGTGCGGCGTTTTTGGGGGTCCTGCGCTGCTTGCGCGGAGGGCGCCTGTCCCCCCAAAAACCACCCGCGCCGCCAGGCGAAGCCCGAGCGGCGCGGGTCACGTCTCAACGGTCGACCGGACTCACAGGCCCCCGGCCGGCGGGATGTTGGACTCCGTCGCAGGCTCCTTGGCCTCCGGCGGCTTCATGCCGTGGGCTCCGCCCTGCGCCGGGCCAGTTCCGGGAGCACC
>JACPDV010000110.1:0-442 GCA_016183835.1 Armatimonadota bacterium | reverse complement strand
GGGGCACCGCCCGCGCCCGCGCCGTGGCCCGGGTTCCCGCCCCAGGTCTTCTTGATGGTGGCGGCCACGCCATCCAGTGTCGCCTTGGGGATCCCGGGGTACTCGGCGGCCAGGTAGTGGTGGAGCATCTTGGAGAACGAGGCGGGATCGGCCCACTCCAACGGCCCGTGGAAGGTGACCTCCTCGTGCTTGCCGTTCTCGTCATACTGGATCGCGGCTTTGCCGTTGAGGATCACGCCGCACTGGCAGTTGACGCCCGCCTTCGCCTTCACCTCTTGGCCGGCCTCCGAGTTGCCGTCCACGAAATCGGCCCGCACGTACTCCGGATAGGCCTCGGCCACCGCGCGCAGGATCGCCACCGTGGCGCCGTGGCAGGAGTTGTTGGCGTCCACCACGCCGGTGAACTTGATCTTCGCGGTCTTGGTGCCGGCGCCCTCGAGCA
>JACPDV010000109.1 GCA_016183835.1 Armatimonadota bacterium | reverse complement strand
AGCTCTTGCCCGCGCCACCCTTCTTGAGGGCGAGCGCAGCCACCAGCGCCACCACCGCCACTCCGATGGCGATAGGGACGATCGGCACCTTCCCCTTCTTGGGGGAAGCGGCCTGGTTGCCCTGCATCTGCTTCATCATCTCGGGGTTCATCATGCCCCCGGGAGGCGGGCCACCCGAGCTGCCCGGGCCGCCCATGGGTCCGCCCGGTCCGGGGCCACCGCCGCCCGGTGCGCCCGGTGCGGCCCCCGGGCCACCAGCGCCCGGGGCGCCCGGCGCGCCACCGGCGGGGGGTCCACCGGGAGCCTGGGCCCAGACCGCGCAGGCGGCCAGCAGCCCCAAGAACAGCGCCACGGTCACGATACGCATGTCCGTCCGTCTCCTCTCCGCTGGACGCCGCGCGGCGGCTTCCGCCTGCCGGTCGTCATGCGGTCTTGCGCGTCGGTTCGCTGGGCGGCCACCAAGTCCTGCCGGGCCTCCGGCGAACCTCCTGTCGAGCGCTCTCCGCCACCCTCAGCGCACGGCGGGGAACTCTTATCACGCCGCCTGCCTCCACGTCAAGTCCGGCTTACGAGAGTCGCTCGTGCCACCCACCCGCAGGCGACCGCCTACGCGGTGGTTCAGCGACAAGGCCTCCCCGGCCTCGCCATCCGCCTGGCTCCCATTCCCCTTGCGGGGAGCGGGTGCCCGTTCCTTAGACACCCTCCTCCTGATTCCTCGTCGCTCTTGACATCCTTTCTGCGCTTCACTAGAATCAGCAAACATCTGTTTGCATCTCGGAGCCCGCCATGGCCCGCGCCGTCCTCCACCTCGAGCTCCCCGGCATCTACGTCGCCGCCGCCCGCGAGCTCGCCCTCGCCCCGCCCGACCGGCCCGTCCTGATCCACCGCCGCGAGCGACTCCTCGACTTCTCACCCCTCCCCGGCCTCCTCCGCGGCCAGTCCCTCCGCCTCGCCCGCGCCCTCGTCCCTCATGCCGTGCCGCTCCCCGTCGGCGTCCTCCACGGCGCCGAGACCTATCGCACCGTGTGGGACGAGCTCCTCACGGTCGGGCCCGCCCTCGAGCCCGTCGCCTGGCACGGCGGCTATGTCGATGTCAGCGGCTGTCTCCCCCGCCGCGGACTCGACGTCTACCTCGCCCGCCTCGCCCACCGCCTCGAGCTCCTCACCGGCGTCGCGCCCGCGCGCGGCATCGGCACCAGCAAGCTCGTCGCCCGCCATGCCTCGCCCCTCGGCCGCATCGTCGACCCGCGCGAGACCCTGCCTTTCCTCCATGCTCAGCACCTGCGCCCCGACCAGGGGCTCACCCGCGCCATGATCGCCCTCCTCACCGAGCTCGGCTGCCATCGCTGGGGCGATGTCGCCCGCGTTCCCGAGCCGCGCCTTCAGGCCCTCTTCGGCCTCCGCGGCACCATCCTCAAGCGCTGGTCCGAGGGCACCGATCCCCGCCCCGTCCGCTCCCGCTATCCGCCGCCCTTCGAAACCGTCCAGGCGCCCCTCGAGCCCGACGACGACGACCGCTGGATCGAGATCTTCGTGCCCCTCACCCGGCTCCTGGCCGAGCGGCTCCGCCGCCGCGGCGAGGTCACCACCGAGGTCATCCTCGCCCTCGGCGGGCGCGCCGGCTGGGAGACCTTCCGCCGCCGCCTCGCCCGCGGCGTGGCACAGGCCGAGCGGCTCCGCACCATCCTCCTCGGGCTCCTCCCCGCCCACCTCGACCCCTGGGCCTACCACGAGCTGCGCGTCACCCTCCGCGGGCTGCGCAATCAGGAGGTGGTCCAGGGCGTGCTCTTCCGTGACGCCGAAGAGGAACGCCGGCAGCAGGTCGACGACGCCCTCTCCCGCGTGCGCAGCCGCTACGGCCTCGACACCATCGGCTACACCGGCGAAACCCCGCCCCGCGAGCGCCTGGCCGAGAAAGTGTGGAAGCTGGAGGGCGTGGAGGCCTGACCATGCGCCGCGTCGAGCAGCCCCTGCGCGTCAACACCGCCCGCCCGCCGCTTCTACCGCGTCGACGCCGGCGGAATCTTCGACCTCTCCTGCGACGAACAAGGCCAGTGGCGGGTGGAGGTCGCCTGGGATTAGGCGGTAGCGCGCGTTCGCCTACCTCGCCGCGCAGGGGATGAACGTCTTCCGCACCTGCACGGCGCCACAGCCGCAGTCGATCCGCTCGCCGCTACGGCTCAGTAACCACGTAGCTCGCCAGGCAACCTTGCTCGTACTCCACCCAGGCGTGCCCGTCCACCACCTCGTTGCTGATCCCGTTGCGCTCGCCAAGCGCCAGCCGTTCGCCGCGCAGCTCCCAGCGCAGCCCGCCGGTGGTGATCCCGTCCGCCGACGGCAGGGGCAGGAGCGAGACCTTCGAGCCCACTTCCACGCCGATCAGCGGCCAACGCGCGCCGCACGGGACCACCTCCAGCCACCCATGCGCATCGCCGGCGGCGATCACCAAGCGGTCGGCGTAGCGGCCGAAGAGGCTCAGGTTGCCGTAGAACTGATCCCACCGCCGCCCGCCGGCACCCAGCACGACCGCCGCGCCATGGCCGCGCGACACCGCGGTGTAGAGCGCCTTCTCCAGATCGGTTGACTCCTGTTCGGCGATGTGGAGCAGCTCGACGCCGGCCGGCACCGCGACGCGAAGCGAGTCCATGTCCCCCAGCACGGTGTGCGGCGTGCAGCCCAGCTCGAGCGCGGCGGCCAGCGCGCCGTCGGTGCAGACGAACCAATCGGCCAGCGCGACCCAGCGCTGCAGCAGCGCCCCCGGCGGCGGCTCGCCGTGGGCGAGGATCAGGGCCATGCCGTGCGCGTCGATGGGCGGACCTCCGACCCGGGCGTTCGCCGCGCGGCCGCACCGCCCTCTCCAGGCACTGTGGTGTCCCGGTCGGTCCGCATCCGGTCAGCCCCCCGGGTGAGGCAGCCGGATGGCGCGCGGGCCGCTGTTCCCGCCGCCCTCCCGGCGCTATAATCGCCCCAGGAGCCCGCCCCCCATGATCCGGCGCCGGAGACGTGCATGACCCGCCGCGCCGTGGCCCTGGGTGCGCTGTTCATGGTGGTGCTCGCGGTCGCCATCCCCTACTCCGACCTGGAGCTCAACGGCACCTGGCTCGCCGCCTGCCACCTCCCCGTGGGCGCCTTCTTCCTGCTGCTCGTGCTGCTGTTGCTGAACGGGGTGGTGGTGAAGGTCGGACGGGCGACCTTCCGGTCGCCCCTACCGGACCCCGGCGACGGCGCGCCGAGACGTGGCGTCCTTGCGAAGCTCGCGCTGCGGCCGGGCGAGATCCTCACCGTCTACGCCATGATGCTCGTCGGCTCGGGGATCCCCAGCTTCGGGCTGACCGCCTACCTGATCCCCACACTGGCCGGCTGCGGCTACTTCACCACGCCAGAGAACCACTGGGCCACCTGGTTCTACCGCTTCATCCCGCAGTGGTTCGTGCCGTTCGACCTGTCGCAGGTCGCCAGTTCACCGGTCACCGGCAAGCCGTGGCCCTACCACTGGGTGCCCGGCCGCTTCCAGCCGCGCGGGCCGGAGCTCGTCAAGCAGTTCTACGAGGGGCTCCACGGCAGCCAGCCGATCCCGTGGGAGCCCTGGGTCGTGCCCCTGGCGGCGTGGACCATCCTGGCGCTGTTCTTCTTCGCCGCCTGCTACGGGCTCAGCGTCTTCCTGCGGCGGCAGTGGGTCGAGGGCGAGCGGCTCACCTTCCCCCTCGTCCAGCTCCCGCTGGCGCTGACGCAGGTGGGCGAGGACGGCGTGCCTCCGTTCGTCCGCCAGCCGGCGGTGTGGATGGGGTTCTGCATCCCGCAGCTCGTCCACCTCGTCAACGGCCTGCACCAGTACTATCCCGCCGTGCCGCGCATCAAGCTCCTCTACGACCTGGGCAACGTCTTCACCTCGCCGCCCTGGAACCAGCTCGGCATCTTCTGGGTCTGGATCCACTTCAGCGTGATCGGGCTGACCTTCCTCCTCCCGGCGGATTTCAGCTTCAGCCTGTGGTTCTTCTATCTCGTGTTCAAGCTCGAGGGTGCCTGCATCGTCTGGCTGGGCCACCCCATCCGTTCGATGCCCTACTACCCCACGCAGCGCTACGCGGCGCTGCAGATGCTCGGCGCGTTCGTCGTCCTCACCGGCTACATGCTCTACACGGCGCGGCCCTACCTCCGCGGCGTGTGGGCCACCATCCGCCGGCGGGCCGGAGCGCTGGACGACGCCAACGAGCCGCTCGGCTACCGTCGCGCGGCGGTCGTGCTCGGGCTGGGCGTGGCCGGGGCTGCGGCGATGCTCGCCCTGGCCGGGATGCCGCCGCTCCTGGCCGCGCTTGTGGTACTGCTCACGATGCTGCCCATCCTGGTGCTGACCCGAATGATCTCGGAGGGCGGGCTGATCTTCATCCAAGCCCCCTTCCAGCCGTCCGACATGATGCTCACCGGCCTGGCGCCCAGCGTGCTGGGGCCGCGCAACCTGACCATCCTGGCGTTCTACGAGCGGATCTTCGCGCTCGACGTGCGCGCTTGCCTGCAGCCCAGCCTGCTCGATGCGTTCCGCCTCTCCGACGGCCCGCCGATCCCCCGCCGCGCGCTGACTCCGGCGCTCTGGCTCTCGATCCTGCTTGCCATCGCGGTCTCCTACACGGCCACGCTCTACGTGGCCTACCGCTACGGCGCGGTGACGCAGTCCGGGTGGTTCATGATCGGGTCGCCCCAGCAGCCGTTCAACCAGCTCGTGAACTACGTCAGCCAGCCGCAGGCCGCGCACCCGGGCGACGTGGGGACGGTGGCGCTGGGCGCTCTGGTGATGCTGGCGATGTGCATCGCGCGGAACCGTTTCGCGGGGTTCATGCTGCATCCTTTGGGCTATGCGATGGGTCCGAGCTGGCCGTTGATCCAGCTCTG
>JACPDV010000649.1 GCA_016183835.1 Armatimonadota bacterium | reverse complement strand
GCGGGATCAGGAGGAGCAGCAGCAGCGGCGGCACGCCTGCCTTGGCCAGCAGGCCCGCCGCCACGCCGCAGATGGCGAACTGCGAGCCGATGCTGATGTCGATCTGCCGCGCCACGATCACCAGCGTCATGCCGATGGCCGGGAGCAGGACGAGCAGGTTCTTGACCAGCAGATCGCGCAGGTTGCCGGCGCTGTAGAACCCGGGCGAGAGCACCGCCACGCCCGCGAGCAGCGCGAGGTACACGCCGGCAACGGAGATCTCCCGCCGAAACTCGCGCCACAGCCGGGCCGGGCCGCCGCTCATCCGGCCACCCCTTCGCGGTGCCCCAGCGCCAGCGCCAGGACCGCCTCCTGCATCGCCTCGGCTCGTGGCAGGATCGCCACCAGCCTGCGCTCGCGCATCACCGCCACCCGGTCGCTCAGCGCCAGCAGTTCGGGCAGATCGGAGCTGATCAGCAGGATCGCCTTCCCCGCCGCCGCCAGCTCGCCCAGGATACGGTGGATCTCCGCCTTCGCACCCACGTCGATCCCTTGCGTCGGCTCGTCCACGATCAGGACCCGCGGCTCCGCCGCCAGCCAGCGGGCCAGCGCCACCTTCTGCTGATTCCCGCCCGACAGGTTCGCCACCGGCGCCTCGAGCGACGCAGCGCGGAGGTCGAGCTGGCGCGCCAGCGGCTCCGCCAGCGCCCGCTCGCGCGCCGGCTGGAGGAACCCGTTGCGGCTGACCCGCTCGAGCACCGCCAGGCTGGTGTTCACCACGGTCGACATGGCGCCCACCACGCCGTGCCGCCGCCGGTCTTCCGGCACGTAGGCCATGCCGTGCGCCACGGCGTCGCGCGGCTCGCGGATCGTGACGGTCTCCCCGCCGAGCCGGATCTCGCCCGCCTCGGCCGGGGTCAGCCCGAAGAGCGCCCGCGCCAATTCGCTCCGCCCGGCGCCCACCAGCCCGGCCAGCCCCAGGATCTCGCCTTCGCGCAGCTCGAACGACACCTCGCTCAAGCCGCCGGCGCGGCAGCCGAGTCCCGACACGGAGAGCGCGACTTCCGGCCGCCCGCTGGATTCTGTTCGTGGCGTGGCGAGCAGCTCACGGCCCACCATCCAGCGGATCAGCGTGCCGATGTCCACGTCGGCCAGCGCGGCCGACGCCACGCTCTCGCCGTCGCGGAGCACCGTCACGCGGTCGGCCAGGCCGAATAGCTCCTCCAGGCGGTGAGTGATGTAGATCAGCCCGACGCCCTGCGAGCGCAGCGTGCGCACGAGGTCGAGCAGTCGCTCGGCGTCGTGCTCCGGGAGGCAGGCGGTGGGCTCATCGAGGATCAGCACCCGCGCCTGCACGCCCAGCGCCGCGGCAATGGCGACGAGCTGCTGCTCCGCGGCGGACAGGCTGGCGGCGGTGCGCTCCACGTCGATGTGCGCGCCGACCCGCTCGAGCAGGCTGCGGGCGCGCTCGCGCCGGGCCCGCCAATCCACGCGCCGCCAGAGCCCGCTCGGCTCGCAGCGCAGCGCCAGGTTCTCGGCCACGGAGAGCGTGGGGAAGAGCGCGGGCTGCTGGTAGATCACGGCGATCCCCAGCCGCCGCGCCAGCTCGGGGTCGAGCGCGGCGAAGGTCTCACCGCCGATGTCCAGGCTGCCGGAGTCGGGCGTTTCGGCGCCGGTCAGGATGCGGATCAAGGTGGATTTGCCCGCGCCGTTTTCGCCCACCAGCGCGTGCACCTCGCTGGCCTGCAGCTCGAGGCTGACGCCCTTGAGGGCTTGCACGCCGGGGTAGGACTTGTGGATGTCGGCGGCGCGGAGGAGCATGGGGGCTCCATTCGGACCTAACCCCCCGGCCCCCTTCCCCGCGGGGGAAGGGGGAGTCCGGAGGGGCCGGTCGAACGAGGCGAGTTGCGGCCCGACACTCCCCGGCAAAGGCTCGGTTGACAGATCCCGGGGGTTCCCCTATCTTGAGGCTTCGCGCTGGTGAGGAGCCTGAGATGAGCCGTCTGCGTACCGCCGTCGTGGGGGCCACCGGAGTGGCCGGACAGCAGTTTGCCGCCACCCTGGCCGACCACCCGGCCTTCGACGTCACCGTTCTCACCGCCTCGGAGCGCAACGCCGGGAAGCGCTATCGCGATGCCCTGACGCGCAACGGCGCCTTCGGCTGGTGGTGCTCCGAGCCGCTCGACGACCGCCTCGCCGAAATGGTCGTGCAGGACGCCGAGAAGCTCGATCCGCACAGCGTCGACCTGGTCTTCACCGCCCTCGAATCCGATGTGGCGAAGCGGCTCGAGCCGGTCTACGCCGAGCACGTGCCGGTGCTCTCCACCGCCTCGGCGTTCCGGTACGAGGAGGACGTGCCGATCCTGGTGCCCGGCGTCAACCCCGACCATCTGCCCCTGATCCGCGAGATGCAGCAGCGGCGCGGGTGGAAGGGCTTCATCGCGCCGAATCCCAACTGCACCACGGTCGGCCTGGTGCTGACCCTCGCCCCGCTCCACCGCGCTTTCGGGCTGAACCTGGTGGTGATGACCTCGCTCCAGGCGGTCTCCGGCGCCGGCCGGACGCCGGGCGTGCTGGCCCTGGACATCCTCGACAACGTGATCCCCAACATCTCCGGCGAAGAGGGCAAGGTGGAGAAGGAGACGCGCAAGATCCTGGGCACGTTGTCCGGCGGAGCGATCGTGCCGGCGTGCTTCAGGGTGAGCTGCACCTGCACTAGGGTGGCGGTGCTCGAGGCGCACACCGAGTCGGTGAACGTGTCGCTCTCGCGGCCGGCGTCGCTGGCCGAGGTCCGCGGGGCGTTGGAGAGCTACGGGACCGAGTTCACGTCGCTCGGGCACCCCAGCTCGCCGCGGCGGTTGATCACGGTGACGGACGACCCCTTCCGCCCGCAGCCGCGGCTCGACCGCGACAACGAGGACGGCATGACCACCACGGTCGGCCGCCTGCGCGAGTGCGAGGCGCTGGACAACGGGTTCAAGTACGTGCTGCTCTCGCACAACACCAAGATGGGCGCCGGCAAGGGCTGCGTGCTGATGGCCGAGGAGATGCTGCGGCTGGGGTACATCGGTTAGGCACGCGGCCTGCAGCGGCGTCTGGCGTAGGGGCGACCCTTGTGGTCGCCCGTCTGGGTTGAGCCGGCGTTGCCGCGCACCCGGAGCGGGCGACCACAAGGGTCGCCCCTACACCAGACTGCTCAGCCGGCCGTCAGGCCGGCCTCCACGCCCGCACCGTGGCCGACGCCAGCATGCCGTCGGGCAGCTTGTCGCGCTGGTCGTCGCAGCAGCCGGTGCTGCCCACCACCGCCTTGGCCTCCACCTCGCGCAAGACCTCGACCCGCTCCAGCCCGGCCGCCCGCAGCTCGGACAGGTAGTCGTCGCGCAGGCTCGCGCCCGCCAGGCAGCCACAGTAGGCGTCCATCGACTCGTTGACCGCCGCCGGCAGCTCGCCCAGGCGCACGATGTCGGACACCACCATCCGCCCGCCCGGCTTCAGGACCCGCGCGATCTCGCGGAAGGCCTGCGGCTTGTCGGGCACCAGGTTGAGCACGCAGTTGGAGATCACAAGATCCACCGACGCATCCGCCACCGGCAGGTACTCGATCTCGCCGAGCCGGAACTGCACGTTCGTGTAGCCCAGGGTGGCGGCGTTGGCGCGGGCGCGGGCGAGCATCTCGTGGGTCATGTCGACGCCGATCACCAGGCCGTCTTCGCCCATCTCGCGGCGGGCCAGGAAGGCGTCGAACCCGGCGCCGCTGCCCAGGTCGAGCACCGTCTCACCGTGCTGCAGCGCGGCGTAGTTCAGCGGTGCGCCGCAGCCCAGCCCGAGGTTGGCGACTTCGGCGAAGAGGTCGGCGTCGTCGCGGTCGTAGCCCATTGCCTCGGCGGCGTCGACCACGTCGGGCCCGCTGCTGCAACAGCAGCCCTGCCCGGTGGCGACTTTGGCGTAGGACTCGCGGACGGCGGCTTTGAGGGTCTCAGCATCGGGGCTCATGTCAGGTCCTTTCAGGCAAGGGGGATGGCGGCGGCCGCGAAGTGCCGCTCGCGCAGGCGGAAGGCGACATTGACCAGGCCGATCATCACGGGGACCTCCACCAGCGGGCCGATCACCGCGGCGAACGCGGCCCCGGAGTCGATCCCGAACACGGCCACGGCGACGGCGATCGCCAGCTCGAAGTTGTTGCTGGCGGCGGTGAACGAGAGCTTGGCGGTCTGCGCGTAGTCCGCGCCGAGCCGCCGGCCCATGGCGAAGCTGACCAGGAACATCCCCACGAAGTAGAGCAGCAGCGGCACGGCGATGCGCACCACGTCGAGCGGGATGGCCACAATCAGCTCGCCCTTCAGCGAGAACATGACGACGATGGTGAACAGGAGCGCCACCAGCGTCAGCGGGCTGAGGCGGGGGATGAAGCTCCCTTCATACCACTCCCTACCCTTGGCCCGGAGCAGGGCGAAGCGCGTGGCCAGGCCGGCCAGGAAGGGGATCCCGAGGTAGATGAAGACGCTCCGGGCGATGGCGCCCATCGTGATCTTCGACAGGTCCACCGCCCCGAACCCGATCCCCAGCCAGGCGGGCAGCACCTTGATGAACAGGTAGGCGTAGACCGAGTAGAACAGCACCTGGAAGATGGAGTTGAACGCCACCAGCCCGGCCGCGTACTCGGCGTCGCCGTGGGCCAGCTCGTTCCACACGATCACCATGGCGATGCAGCGCGCCAGGCCGATCATGATCAGGCCCACGGCGTACGCGGGCTTGTCAGGCAGGAGCAGGACCGCCAGGAGGAACATCAGCAGCGGGCCGATGACCCAGTTCTGCACCAGCGAGAGCAGCAGAACCCGGCGGTTGCGGAAGACCTTGCCCAGCTCCTCGTAGCGCACCTTGGCCAGCGGCGGGTACATCATCAGGATCAGGCCGATGGCGATGGGCACCGACGTGGTGCCCATCTGCGACGCCGCGTTGAGCCGCTCGACCAGCTCCGGCGCGACGAACCCGACCGCCACGCCGACGGCCATGGCAGAGAAGATCCAGAGGGTCAGGTACCGGTCGAGGAAGCTCAGGTGCCGGCCGTCGCCGCCGTTGTTCGCGTCGCCCTTGCTCATGACGCCGTCGCCTCCCCCGCGCCGCAGCACTCGCCGGGCGCGTCGGCCTGCCGCGCCGCGCTCCAGCTCAAGGGCACCACGCCCGAGCGGCAGCAGGCGAACAGCCCGTCCGGTGCACAGCCGTCGCCCGGCGCCAGCGCCGCGGCCAGCCAGCCCAGCAGCTCGGCGATCGTCGCCTCGTCCAGGGCGTAGAAGACCCACTTGCCGATCTTCTGGCTGCGGATCAGCCCCACGGTGCGCAAGACGCGCAGGTGGGCCGAGATGTTGGGCTGCGAGGTGCCGAGCTCGGCCAGGATTTCGCAGACACACGTCTCGCCGTGCTCGCGCAGGACCGCGAGGATGGCGAGCCGCGTGGGGTCGGCCACGGCCTTGAGCTGCTCGAGGCGGTGAAGTTCCATGCGAGTATTATATGCACGTCCATTGATTTGTCAATGGAAAGATCAGGCCGGGCGCGGCGGGCGCTTACGCGTTGGCCACCGGCACGCAAGGAGCGCGCAAGACTCCGGCGAAACCACTGCTCGTAGGACGTGCGATGGATCGGATGAGCCGATGGCGCCGCCGGGCGGCGATGGGCTTCCTCCGGCGGGGCGCCGATGG
>JACPDV010000648.1 GCA_016183835.1 Armatimonadota bacterium | reverse complement strand
GTTCTCGTTGCCCAGTTCGTCGTATTCCTCGAACTTCCCGAAGTCCGTGGCCACGCCGCCCGGCGCCCTGTGAGTGGCGGGGTCGGCGAGCAGGCTGTAGACCTGCCACTCCTCACCCGGCGTGAGGTCGCCGCCCGGGTTGGCGATGGCCCCCACCTTGGCGTTGTAGGCGGCCTCCTCGCTCGTCGGGTCGCCGGGGATCACCTCCAGCCGGCTGCCGCCGTTATCGATCCACGGCTTGTCGATCCGCGAGCCGGGGTCGTTGAGGAAGCGGTAGAGCGTCAGGTAGTCGCAGAGCAGCAGGGCGTAGAGGCCGGGCCCGGCCACGGGGCTGCCGTCGCCGTTGAGGTCGGCGAGGGTCGGGTTGTAGACGGGCACGTCGCCCCAGTCCTGGCGGTACTCCCGCAGTGCGGTGGCGATCGTCTGCAGCCTTGAGACGGCCTCGCCGCGGCGCTGGGCATGCCTGATCTTGTTGATCCCGCCCACCACGATGGTGAGCAGGATGGCGATGATGGTCATCACCACCACCAGCTCGATCAGCGAGAAGCCGCGACGGCGGGGAGGGGTTGGCATGGTCAGCGCCTCACGTACCAGTTCAGCTCGATCAGCCGTTGGGCGCACTCCCAGCTCCCGGTGGGGCTGGGCCCGACGGTGATGCAGGGCTCGGCCGGCCGGCTGATGGCCTGGTCGTCGTAGGTGACTCGCATCTGCAGGCTGCGGCCCTCCACCGCATGGATCTGGAGCCGCGGGGTGGCGGCCCCGTCGTCCGCCACATTGGGCCGGTCGAGGCGGATCGCGTGGCGCGACTCCGGCTGCCCGGCGATCACCACCTGGCGGTTGGGCTGCGGCGGCACCACGTGCAACTCGCCGGACACCAGCTCCCGCCCGTTGGCGCCGTTGACCTCGTAGCTCACGGCCACCGTGCGCCCGGCCTCGCTGGGCCGGAAGTAGAGGTCGGTGTAGACGTCAGGACCCGAGGTGTAGCCGTTGCGTACCACGTCCACGAGTGCCGGGAGGACCGGGTAGCTGGCGGGCACGTCGCTCGACAGCACGTAGTCGCGCGGCGCGATGGTGGGGGCCACGGCCCAGTCACCCTCGCGGCGGTAGTAGACGATCACGTCCTGGCTGCCGTCCGGCGCGCCGATCTGGTTGTTGGCGGCCGCCGGGTCGATGGGGATCTGCCCGCTGCGCGCCAGGCCCGCATCACCGTCCCAGGTGGCCTGGTCCACATCCAGCCGCTGCCCGGTGCTGACCACCACCAGGATGGGGGTGAAGCCCTGCAGGAGATTGCGCGCGGCGACCTGCAGCGTGTTGGCCGTGATCTGGCCGCCGGCCACGTCGACGCTGAGGGTTTCGGTCAGGTTGCGCCAGTCGTCGACCACGTACTCGAGCGACAGCGTCTCGCCGGCGAGAGCGGGCGGCAGCCGGAGCACGCCGTGGGCGAAGCCGCTGGCGTCGCAGTCGAAGCGCGCGCCCGGGTTCGGGCTGGGATAGAGCACCTGCCGCACGCTGACCGACGCGGCGATCACCCGGGTGACCTTCGGGTTGCCGGCGCCGGGGAGCTGGAGGTCCACCGAGTAGAGGTTGTCCGCGCCGCCGCCCACCGCCGTGCCGGGCACGGTGAGGGGCGCGAGCTGGGCCCAGCGCACGGCGCCGGTGTCGTCGACGTAGCTCAGCTTGACCGAGAACAGACGCGGCTCGCTGTCGAGCTCGAGGAGCAGCTTGTCGGCGGCCGGCGTGCCGGTGAAGTCGTCGACCCCGCCATCCACCACGGCGAAGTAGGGCCGGTCCCGGTAGACCTGCCCGCTGGCGCCGGTGACCACGGTGCGCCGCAGCTCGAGCGGGTCGACCCGCTTGAACTCGCGGAAGATCGCCAGCTTGGGCGCCCCGGCGTCCGCCTCGATGGGCCCGAAGAGGGTCAGGTAGGGCATCGGCCCGGAGACCACGGTGGAGCCGCTGGTGTCGATGCCGAGCGAGACCAGGGCGCGCTCGCCGACGATCAGCCGGTCGCGGGCGGCCAGGCGGTGGAGCAGCCCGGCCTCGTCGCCGGTGTTGCCATAGGTGACGTCGAGGTCATACGGCCGGTAGGCGTCGGAGCCGTCGTCGAGCCGCAGGTAGCCGAAGGTGGCGAGATTGAGCGGGTCGGTGCCGGTGGGGAGGCCCGCGGCGAGGATCAGCTCGGGCAGGGCGGATTCGCGCTGGCGGAGGTCGTTCATCCGCGCCTCGCCGAGCCGCACGGCCTCGTTGCGCTCGGCCGTGGTGGTGACGATCGAGAGCCCTTTCGGGAAGATGCGCAGGACCGCCAGGATCCCGATCACGAAGATGGCCAGCGTGACCAAGATCTCGATCAACGACAGACCGGACAGCCGTCGCGTTCGTCGCATCGTGGTATTCCCCACAGCTTCCGACATCGCCGGAGCTCAGTCGGACGGACCCTGGGCCTGGGTGCGCCAGTCGTATTGCACGCGCACCTCCCTGTCGATGCCGCCCTCCAGCCGGACGATCAGGTCGATCGCCGAGTCGGCGGAGAAGAACTCCTCATGCTCGCGGCAGGCGGTGACGATGGTCTGGCCCGGCGCGTAGGCATTGCTCAGCCGGGGCGACTTGCGCCCGCCGCCGACGGCGCTGCCGGTGGTGGGCGCCGGCGTGCCCGGCCCCAGTCCGAACGGGTCCGAGCCCGAGTCGAGGTAGCCGAAGACGTTGTAGTAATCGTCGTAGGTGCTGGCGAAGACGTCCCGCTTGCCGTCGCCGTCCAGGTCCCAGTCGGCGGCGTTGACGCTGCCGTCGCCGTTGATGTCGTTCTCGGTGGAGAGGAGCAGCTTGGTGTCGAAGCCGTTGTAGGACCCGGCGCCGTCGGTGCCGGCGATCAGGTCGGTGTCGCCGTTCTCATCGGGGCAGATCAGGCTCTTGGGATCCTCGATGTAGGCCGGGTGGAGGGCGTTGATCCGGGTCTTGCGCCCCAGCGCGACACTGATGGTGTTGTAAGCGGCGGCGCTGTAGGCGGGGTTGCTGCCGTCCGGCAGGTTGTCGATGTTGCCGGCGAGCGAACCCAACGGGTAGCGCCGGTAGTCCTGTTTGTAGAGCTTCAGGGCCACGGACAGGCTGCTCATGTTGGAGCTGCACTGGTTCTGGCGCGCCTTCTCTTGGGCATGGTTGTAGACCGGGAGGATGATCCCCGCCAGGATGGCGATGATGGCGATCACCACCAGCAGCTCGATCAGGGTGAAGGCTGCCCGCCCGCCTCGCTGTCGACTCATGGTCTCGGCTCCTCTTGCGCCAACGGCCGGGTGACCTCGCCCGCCTGGGTTCACCCGGTCTTTTCCCATCCGCTTGCCGCGCTAAACGACTCCCCGAGCGCGTTCGGGGCGGTCAGGAACGGCTTTCGCCGCCCGCCGCCGGAGGCCCCAGGGCGACCAGCACCTGGAGCCGCCAGCGCTGCTCCGCGTCGAACAGCTTGAGGTCGCGGACCACCGCTTCGCGGTCCACCTCGCCCCGCGCCATCGCCCCGCACGCCGGCGTGACCCAGGCCTCGCCCGCCTGCGCCACGATGTCACCCACGAAGGTGACGAAGTTGTCGTCGCGCCGCAGCGTCAGCCGCCCGTCCTCGGCCAGGTAGTGGTACGAGAACGCGCTGGAGTCGATGCGGTAATGGCGCAGCTCTTCCTCTTGGAAACACAGATCGAGGAAATAGCGTCGCTCCAACCCTTCGTCTTCTTCGCCCAGCTTCTCGGTGCCCGGCCGGGCCGGGTGCTGTCGCGATGCGCCCGCTCGAGCGGCGACAGCTCGCGCCGATCGTGCTCCACCACGGCCAGGGCCACCAGCCTCAGGCCGTCCCACGGCTCCACCCGCAGCCGGTGGAGCTGGTCCTCGATCTCGAGCCCCGCAGGCCGCACCCGGGCCGTGGTGATGGGCCGCGGGCGGGGCACCGGGAGGAGGCCGGTCTCGGGCACGGCGAAGACGTTCAGGCCCTGCTCGGCGAGCCGCCGCCCCAGCTCCTGCGCCTGCTCCGCCGGCAGGCGGTCGGCCAGCAGGCCGCGCCCGTGGTAGAGCTGGTGCATGGCGTCCACCTGGGTCCGCCCGCAGACCTCGGCGACGACCCTTGCGATCGCCTGGGCGTCGAACTTCTGCGGCGCGGCCAAGCAGAGCGCGTAGAGTGCCACCCGGTCCCTCTCCGTCTCAACCCTCACCCCGTGTTAGCTTAGCCTCCTGGACCGGGGGCGTCAACCGCCGCGCGCCAGCCCGCAGCAGATCACCAAAACGCAACCTTCGCCGCCGTCGGAGCGGCGCCGCCCGACCCACAATGTTGCCTGCGCCCCGGTTCCGGGGCCACCCATGAGCCCGGCCGTCGAGGGCTCCTGCCTTGGAGGGACAGGATGAACAGGGAACAGGTCTACGACGACGTCACCGCGCACCTCGGGTTCGTGCCCGAATTCCTCGACCACATGCCCGACGCCACGCTCGGGCCCGAGTGGGAGGTGTTCAAGCTCGTCCAGATGGAGGACGAGACGATCCCGATGAAATACCGCGAGCTGATGGGCCTGGCCATCGCCGCGGTGCTCAAGTGCAAATACTGCTTGTTCTACCACCGCAACGTCAGCAAGGCCGCCGGCGCCACCGACGCCGAGATCGAGGCGGCCATGCACATGGCCAAGAACGTGGTGGGCTGGAGCACCTGGCTGACCGGCCTGGCGCCCGACTACGAGCGCTTCCAGCAGGACGTGCTGCAGGCCTGCGACAACATGCAGGCCAACGGCGGCGCCGAGCAGCAGCGCGCGGCGTAGGTCAGCGGCTCGCCAGCAACCCGGCCCAGGCACCGCGCAGCCGCACCAGCTCCGCCTCCTGGCCGGCATCGAACGCGCCTTGCCGCTGCGCGTAGGTGTCCATCCACGTCGTCAGCCTCTCGCGCTCCTCGCCCGAGAGGCTGACGCCGTGGTGCCCTGCGCGCAGCAGGGCCCACAGCGCGCTGTCGCGCGCCAGGCCGCCGCCGGGCAGCGAGTAGCCTCGCCCATAGCCCGCCGAGACCTGGTCGCGCAGGCTCGGCCGGCCCCAGCCGGTGAGCGCGCCGTAGGCGCCGGCGGCGCGCAGGTCGAGCGTGGCGCCCGTGCCGCCCGGCTGGTGGCAGCTCACGCAGCGCGCGTCTAGCACCGGCTGCACCAACGTGTCGAAGCGCAACGGCCACGAGCCGGGCGGCCCCGGCGTCAGCCGGGCCGGCGGCTCGGCCAGCGCCCTGGCCGCCAGGTTCGGCGGCGCGGTCTGGCGGTTGTCGTGGCAGCCCACGCAGGTCAGGGTCTGCCCCGGCTGCAGATAGGTGGCCGTGCGCATGGTCTGCAGCGCCAGGCCGTCGGCGTCGAGCGCCTGGAAGAAGACCAGCGTGCCCGAGGGCGCCCGGAACCAGGCCGAGCCGTCGGGGTCGACCGGCACCGTGCCGAGCACGAACTTGCCCGGGTCATCGCTGGTGATCCCCAGGTTGGGGAAGTTCATGGTGGGGTGGGTCTTGGCCGGCACGCCCACCACCCGGAGCCGCTTGACGGCGCCGCGGGTGACGCCGGTGAGCCCCTGGTAGACGTCGAGGAGCAGGAAGCGCCCCTCCTGCGGCCCGTCCGTGCGCGACTGCGGGGCGACCACCGGCGGCGCGGTGCGCGAGCGGAGCGGCAGCGGGCAGACGCTCGAGATGTCCGGGTCGCGGTAGAGCAGCTCGAGGTTGCCGAAGGCGTCGTAGAGGTACAGCCCGGCGGCGTTGACCGGGTTGCCCGTGCCCTGCCCGTTGAGCGGCTGGTCGCTCCAGGCGGTGAGGAAGTAGCGCTCCGAGAGCGGATACGGGTCGAGGTAGTAGCTCCCCGGCCAGCCCTCGCTCTCGGGGAAGCAGACCTCGGGCGTGAGGCGGGTGAGCGGCTTCTCACCTTCGCGGCCGCGGCGCGGGTCGATCAGCAACAGGCTGCCGCCGGTGATGCAGTGGTGCGCGGACGCGGTGGCCACCAGCTTGGCCGAGCCGGGGATGCTGCGGGCCTCGAAGAGGCTGTGCGGGCTGGTGGTGAAGTTGCCGTAGACCAGCTCGGGATGCGTGCCGTCGGGATGGGTCGACCAGAGGCTCATGTAGGGCATGTTGCTGCGGTCGATGTAGTCCCAGCGGGCGTACATCACCCGGCCGTCCGAGGTCACGCTGGGGGTCCACTCGAACATCTCGAAGGCGGAGATCGGCCGCAGGTCGCCGCCGTCCGCGTCCATCGAGTGGAGGGTGTAGACCGCCACCGGCCGCTCCGGCCCGCCGCCGCAGCGGACGTAGCTGTCGGGCAGGTCGGCGGCCAGCGAGGCGCGGGCCGTGTCCACGGTGCACTGCACCGCCTGGCCGCGGCGAGTGGAGAGGAACACGATCCGCCCGTCGGGCAGGTAGCGCCCGTCGAAGTCGTCGTACTTGCCGTGGGTGAGCTGGCGGATCGCGCCGCTGCCGAAGTCCAGCTCGAACAGGTGGTAGAAGGCGTCCTCCGGGAGGTGCGCCTTGTCGAGTTTGTTGGGGTCGCCGGCCAGCTCCGCGTGGTAGACGCAGTGGCCGAAGAGGACGCGCCGGCCGTCGGCGGACAGGTCGGGCCGCAGGTAGCTGCCCGCTGGCCGGCCCTCGGTCAGGCACCTGACGCGCGGCTCGCCGGTGCGGAAGCCCTCCAGCACGTACAGCCCGCCGCCCGGCCGCGACCACCAGCCGTAGTACTGATCGGACATGTGGGAGAACGAGCCCGGTGCCTGCTTGGCGAAGACGATGCGATCGAAGTCGAGCAGCGGGTTGGCCAGGGCCACGTCGCGGATCACGCGGTGGGCGGCGAGGAAGAGCTGCTTCCGCTGCTCGGCGGAGTCGGGCGGCAGCGCGGCGGCCTCGTCGCGGAGCTGCGCCAGGCGCTTGCGGGCGGAGCGGGTGTCGACGCCGTTCTGCGCCAGGTCATCGGCCAGTTTCAGCCCGCGCGACACGAGGTCGTCGAGGGTCAGCCCCACGGCGGCGCCCTTCGGGTGCTTCTTCGACCAGGTGCTGGGGCTGGACTGCTCGGGCGCGCCCTCCAAGGCGAGGTCCCGGCGCGGGTCGGCGCTGCCGTAGACCTCCACTTCATCGAGGTGGAGGAAGTTGTTGTCCGGGAGTTGCAGTCTCACGATG
>JACPDV010000662.1 GCA_016183835.1 Armatimonadota bacterium | reverse complement strand
CCGCAGCAGAACCTGGCCGACATCCACGAGGCCATCCGCCTGATCGGCACTGCCTGCGGGGCTCGCGCCGCGGCCGACACGCTGCTGGCCAATCTCACCCGCCGCGCCGCCGCGGTGCGCCGCGCGGTCGCGGGCCGGCCGCGCCCGCGCGTGCTGCTCTGCGTCGGCCGCGACACCGCGTCGGGGCAGCTTGCGGGCATGTCCATCGCTGGCGCCCACACCTACTACGACGAGATCATCCGCGCGGCCGGCGGCACCAACGCTTGCACGGACACCACCGTCACCTACCCGGAGTTCTCCGCCGAGGGCGTCCTGCAAACCGACCCCGGCGTCATCGTCGACCTGATCGGCATGCTGTCGACCGACGGCAGGCCGGCCGCCCAGATCGCTGGCCAGTGGGACCCGCTTCGCGCGGTGGCCGCGGTGCGCCAACGGCAAGTCTACGTCATCGCCGGGTCCCACGCCCTGCGCCCCGGCCCGCGCTACCCGCAACTGCTCGAGGAGCTGGGCCGCCTGCTGCACCCGCAGGCGTTCGGTCAGGGGGTGTCGCATGGGTGAGCCCGCGCTGGAGGTCGAAGCGCTCTCCTTCTCGATCCGCGGGGCCGCGATCCTGCGCGGCGTGTCGGCCCGCGTGCCGGCGGGCGAGACGTGGTCCATCCTGGGCGCCAACGGCGCGGGCAAGTCCACACTGCTGAAGTGCCTGATGCGCATCCACACCGGCTGGTCGGGCCGAGCGCGCCTCTTCGGCCGCGAACTGGAGTCCTACTCGCAGCGCGAGCTGGCCCGCCGCGTGGCCTACGTACCGCAGCCCGGCGGCGACCAGCGCTTCCCCTACACCGTGCGCGAGTTCGTGCGCATGGGGCGCTACCCCTACGCCGGCCCGTTCGGCTCGGCCCATCCCGGCGACCGGGCGGCCATCGACGACGCCCTGGCGCGCGCCGGCGTCGAGGCGTTCGCCGACCGCACCCTGGACACCCTCAGCGGAGGCGAGCGGCAGAAGGTGTTCATCGCCGCGGCGCTGGCCCAGGGCGCCGAAGTGCTGCTGCTGGACGAGCCCACCGCCTTCCTCGACTACCGCCACCGCGCCGAGGTCTCCGAGATCCTCCACGCGATCAACCAAGAGTCCGGCACGACCATCCTGACGGTGACCCACGACGTGAACGCCGCAATCGTAATGGGCGGCCACGCGCTGGCCTTGCGCCGCGGCGAGGTGGCGTGGTGCGGGCCGGCGGAGGAGCTGGCCTGCGAGCGGCGGCTCGGCGACATCTTCGAGGCGAGCTTCCGGCTGCTCGACGACCCCGTCACCGGCCTGCGCCTGGTGGCGCCCCAGGGGGCGGTGCGATGACACGGCGCGGTTGGCTGCCATGGCTCCTCGCCGTCTCCGCCGCCGTACTGCTCTGCGCGCCGCTGGTGGGCGGGCGGGCTATGCCCCTGTCGGCGCTGGTGCATCCGGTGCCCGGCGACGCGGCGACGATGATCGTCCGCGAGATTCGCCTGCCCCGCGTCTGTCTGGCCTGGATCGCCGGGGCCGGCCTGGCCGTCTCGGGCATGGCGTTTCAGGCCATGTTCCGCAATGTGCTGGCCACGCCGTTCACCCTCGGCGTCTCCAGCGGCGCGTCCCTCGGCGCGGCGGTGGCCGTGCGGCTGGGCCTGGGCACGATGCTGCTGGGATTCACGGGCGTCACGGCGGGCGCCATGCTGGGCGCGCTGCTGGCCACCGGCGCGGTCTACGGCCTCACCCGGCTGCGCCGCGACTTCTCCACCGTCTCGATGCTCCTCGCCGGCGTGGCGGTGAACGCGCTCTGCTCCAGCCTGATCCTGCTGATCCAGTACACCGCCGACTTCAACGACACGTTCCGGATCCTGCGCTGGCTGATGGGCGGGTTCCAGATGGTGGGCTTCGACGCCGCGCTGCGCGTCCTGCCGTTCGTGCTGGCGGGCGTGGGCATCCTGGCGGCGCTGGTGGGCGAGCTGAACCTGCTGACCACCGGCGAAGAGCTGGCCGCGAGCCGCGGCGTGGCCGTGGGGCGGGTCAAGGCCGTGGTCTTCCTGGCGGTCTCGCCAATGGTGGGCGTGATCGTGTCGGTGTGCGGGCCGGTAGGCTTCGTGGGGCTTATGTGCCCGCACATCTGCCGCCTCCTTGTGGGCGCCGACCACCGCCGCCTGCTGCCCGCGACCGTGCTGTTCGGCGGGGCGTTCCTGGTGGCCTGCGACACCGTCGCCAGCACGGCTTTCGCGCCGACCGAGCTGCCGGTCGGCATCTTCACGGCCTGCCTCGGCGGGCCGTTCTTCCTGTGGTTGCTCCTCTGGCCGCCGGTCGGTGGAGGCGATGCCGGATGACCGACGACGGGAGCTGTGACCGAGCGCGTGGGTGTAGGGACGAATCTGAGGAGTGACACACATGGCACTGGAAGACACGCGGGCCGCGGTCGCCCCGCTGGATGAACCGGCCATGGCCGCCGCGCGCGCGCGGCAGGACACGCTGACCAAGCCGCCGGGCAGCCTGGGCCGGCTGGAGGCGGTCAGCATCCAGCTTGCCGGCATTGCCGGCAAATGCCCGCCGCCCGTGCCGCGGCGCAAGGCGGTGATCGTGTTCGCCGGCGACCACGGCGTGGTGGCCCAAGCCGTGAGCGCATTCCCGCAGGAAGTCACGCCGCAGATGGTGCTCAACTTCCTGCGCGGCGGCGCGGCGATCAACGTGCTGGCGCGCCAGCTCGGCGCCGAGGTGACGGTCGTGGATGCCGGCGTGGCTGCGCCGCTGCCACCGGCCGAAGGGCTGATCGACGGCAAGGTGGCGCTGGGGACGGCCGACTTCACGCTCGGCCCCGCCATGACCCGCGAGCAGGCGGTGGCCGCCCTCGAGCTGGGCATCCGCATCGCCGAGGAGCACTTCGCCCGCGGCGTGGAGCTGCTGGCCTGCGGCGACATGGGCATCGGCAACACCACGCCGTCGGCGGCGATCACGTCGGCAGTCACCGGCCACGCGCCGGGTGTGGTGACCGGCCTGGGCACCGGCATCAGCAGCGAGGGCCGCGCCCGCAAGGTGGCGGTCATCGAGCGCGCGCTGGAGGTCAATCGGCCCGACCCGCGCGACGGGCTGGATCTGCTGGCCAAGGTGGGTGGGTTTGAGATCGGCGCCATCGCCGGGGCGATGCTGGCGGCGGGCGCGGCGCGGGTGCCGGTGGTGGTGGACGGGTTCATCGCCACGGCGGGCGCGCTGGTCGCCTGCACGCTGGCGCCCAACCTGAAAGGTCACCTGGTGGGCGGGCACAACTCCGTCGAGCCGGGCCACCGCGCCGCGCTGGCTTGGCTCGGCCTGACGCCGCTGCTCGACCTGGACCTGCGCCTGGGCGAGGGCACCGGCGCGGTGCTGGCGTTCCCGCTGGTCGAAGCCGCCGCCCGCATCCTGAACGAGATGGCGACCTTCGCCGAGGCGGGCGTGAGCGGCGCCGAGCCGACCGCATGAACGACTGCCTCAAAGCCCTCGCCCTGCTGACCGTCGTGCCCTGCCGGCCGCGCTGGGACGATGACGCGCCGGCTGGCCGGGCCATGGCCTGGTACCCGGCGGTGGGCCTGGTTGTGGGGCTGCCGCCGGCGGCGGTGTGGCTGTTGCTGCATGGCGCCGGCTCGCGGCACGAGCTGCTTGCCGCGGCACTGGTGCTGCTGAGCTGGGTGGTGATCACCGGCGGTTTGCACCTCGACGGCTGGAGCGACTGCTGCGACGGCCTGCTGGCGTCGGTCGACCGCGAGCGGCGCTTGGAGATCCTGAAGGACCCGCGCCTCGGCAGCTTCGGGGGCGCCGGGCTGGTGCTCTTGCTGCTGCTGAAGCTGGCGGCGATCCGCGCGCTGGGCGGCGGCGCGGCGCTGCTGGTGGCGCCGGTCCTGGCGCGCTGGGTGGTTGTGCTGACCGCCCGCACCTGGCCCTGTGCGCGGCCCGGCGGGCTCGGCGACCGGATGCGCGCGGGCCTGGGGACCCGTGAGCCAATCCTGGCGACCGTCACGGCGCTCGCCGTCGCGCTGGCAGCCGGGGCGACCGGCGTGCTCGCCGTGCCGGTGGCGCTGGCCGCGGGCGCTGCCTTCGCGCGCTTCGCCGCGGGCAAGCTGGGTGGGCTGACCGGCGACTGTTACGGCGCTCAGATCGAGCTGGTCGAGCTGGTGGTGCTGCTGCTCTTCGCATTGGCAGGAAGCGTGTAGGGCTGGGGTGAAGGTCGGCGGAGCGCGCGCATTCGGCGTTACACGCCACGCTGCTCGGAGCACCTACGAAGCAACGGCGCCTGAGGCGCGCGGAGCTTTGCTATGTCCTCCGTGGAGACGGTGGGGCGTTTGGGGCGTGGTCTGCGGGTCCTGGCCTGGCTGTTTGGTGGGTGTTTTCTCGCCGGCCACGCGGCCTTGTTCCTGTGTGGGCTGCTGCACGGGGGCCAGGCCGTGGTCGTCCACTGTCTCTTTTGGACGGTACCGGCTGACTGGAGCGGCTTGCGGACCGAGACCCTCTGCTTCAGCCTCGTCTTCGCCGTGACGTGTGGCCTGTGGCTGTGGCTGTGCGATCGGCGACTGGGCCGGCTCAGGGTTGCGGTGCGTGGTGCGGTGCTGGGCGTCGCGTTCGTGCTGGGGCTCTTCCCGGCCGGCTGGCTCTACGCCTACCACGACATGGCGATGGGCTTCTGGCCCGGTTGGTCTTCGTTCATCAGCAACGTAAAGAGCTGGGGCTGGTTCACGGCGACGAGCTCCACGGAGATCGCCCACACCAGGCCGGAGCTGGTGATCGCCTACCTGCTGGTCGGCCTGTGGCTGCTCCAGCGCGCCGAGCGGTGTCTGCCCGCTCGCCGGGCGGCGGCCGAGGCGCCGACGCCTGCTGCGGGTCCGCAAGATGCGAAAGGTCGAACGCGTGGTAGGGGAATCCGTGCTCCCGCCACGCCGCCATCTGCCGCATCAGCTCCTCACCCCTCACCGTCCGCCGTTCATCCGTGCCCAGCCAGGTCAGCTCGTAGCTCGCCTCCGCTCGCAACCCGCGCAGCCGGGTTTCCAGCACGCGGTAGGGGCTGTCCGCGCGGCGGTACACCGTCAGCAGCCCTTCATCCAGGTCGGCCCGGTGGTACTGGCAGCCTAGCCACTCGTGCCGGTCGCGGTTCGAGTCGGTCAGCGGGTACCACGCGCCGTCCAGGAGCGGCCGCAGCTCGCGGTACTGGTCGCTGTAGCGCTTCGCCCGCGCCTGGTCGAAGCCGGGTGCGTCGGCGATCCAGCCGAGGCACAGCGCCGAGGGCAGGTCGGAGGCGAAGGAGTAGTCGTCCAGCCGGTTCAGGTGCGCCACCACCGTACCGTTCGGCAGATACTGGCTCAACGCCCAGAGGCTGGCCTGGTCCACCTCGTCGTCGAACCAGTAGTCGGTCTTCTGGTGCAGGTGCAGCCGCATCACCGTCTCGAGGTCGATCCGGCGGCCACCGCTGGCGCACTCCTCGCGGACGCTGTCGGGCCAGGCCGCCGCGATGCGGTCCCAGTAGGCGTAGAGCCCCTCGACGTAGTGCATCTCGGTGACGCCCTGCCGGTCCTCGGCATCGTTGAAGCGCCAGAAGGCCAGCGGGTCCATGTTGAAATCCTGCCGGTAGAAGCGGAAGCCGCGCAGGTCCATGAAGCCCTTGACGATGCCGAAAAAGTGCTCCTGCACCGCTGGCAGGCCGAAGTTGAGCAGGTAGGTGCCCTGCGGCCCCGGCCCGGCGGCGAGGCACCAGTCCGGATGCTGGCGGTGGACCTGCGTCCCCGCCACCACGCGCTCCGGCTCGAACCAGAGGCCGTAGACCATGCCGTGCTCGCGCGCCGCGGCGGCCACCGGGCGCATGCCGTCGGGGTAGGCGTCGTGCCGCGGGGTCCAGTTGCCGGCGCCGCTCGGCCAGCCGCCCTCGAACCAGCCGGCGTCGGTGAGGAGCGCCTCCAGCCCGAGCGGCTGGTAGGCCCGGATCAGCGAGATCTGGTTCGCGGCGTCGCACTCGTTGAGCCAGCCGCCGCCGCGGGTGAAGCAGGTGTTGCAGAACAGCATCGGCAGCGGGATGCGACCCTCGCGCCGCGCGCGATAGTGGCGATGGAGGAGCTGGCGGAACTGGGCGTTGGCGTTCCAGGTGTCGCCCGGCGCACGGAGGAGCAGCACGCGCGGCGTCCGCACCCGTTCGCCGGGGTGGAGGCGGAAGTGGGTCAGCTCCTGGCCGCAGACGAGCGGCAGCTCGTCGCCCGCGCCGCCGACGGTGGCCTGCCACTGCCCCGACCAGCCGACGGCGACGATGGTCGAGGCGTTGGGCGCCTCGAGCTTGAAGAACGGGAAGTCGCGGTTGGACGAGCGCCCGCCGGCGGCGGCGAGCGTGCGCGGCGTGCTGAGCGACTCGACCGCGACCTGGAAGTCGGTGGGATCGGCCGGCGCACCCTTGGTGCGGTGGAGCCGCCAGCCCACCGGCGCCGGGGCATCGGAAGGAATCACCAGGTCGGCGGCCTGCAGATCCTCGATGATCGGCGTGTCGGCGGCGCCGGTGTTCTCTAGCCGGAGCACCTGGTCGAGCGCCGGGAAGTCGGCGAAGCGTGTGGCCTCCCAGGTGAGCCGCAAGCCGGTGGCCGGGTCGGTGAAGGTGGTGGTGACGCGGCGCCCGGCCTCCACGTCGGCGTCGGTCTGCTCGCGGCGCCAGGTGGGGAGCAGGTCGTCGCTCGGACGGCCGTCGTAGGTGAAGGAGAAGGGGTACCGCCCGCGCGTGGCGGGAACCGTGCCCTCGGGCAGCTCGTCGAGCCAAAGGGTCTTGCCGGAGCGGGTGGTGAGGGCCGCGTCGCACCAGTCGGCATGGTCGCAGGCGGGCCCGTCGCCGGCGTCGCCGACGAGCAGGTCGAGCACGCGGGCGCCCTTCAGCTCGAGCTCGATCCGCTGGGGCTCTTGCCCGGCGCGAAGGACGCCCGACCGGAACAGCTCGCGCCGCCCGGCGAGCACGCTGAAGACGACGGTGCCGCCGGGGCTGCGCGGGTTCTGATCCACGCCGATCCAGGCGGTGAAGCGGGCGAGCGGCTCGGGCGACCAGACGCGGAGGTGGCCGATCGAGTGGGTGCCGAGCCCGCGCTGGAAGGTCCGCGAGCCGATGGTCAGCGGGGTGTCGACCACCGAGCGGTTGCGCTGGAGCCGTTCATAGTCCTGCCGGACCAGTTGGAGCACGGCTGGTCCGGCAGGTTGAGCCACGTCGTAAGGCGCGGCGAGCAGACTATCGAGCCACGGCTCGTCGCCCGGGGCGGCGAGGGTCAGGGCGAGCAGACTCGGAAGGCACAGCATAAACGGGCTCCACGAGGGAGCCGGTTCGCGCCCGCCGTCCGCTCTCCTACTTCCGCCGCCGCCGCCGGATGACCGGCACCACGCCCAGCGCGAGCAGCATCCAGGTTCCGGGCTCCGGCACGGCCACCACGGTGTGCTGCCAGCCGGTGCCGTAGCTGAACGGCCCGAAGACGCTGCCGCCGCCGCCGCCCTGCGCCGTGGTCGGCATCAGCGAGTCGCCGTAGCCGAACGCGAACAGGGTGTTGCTGGCGTACGACATGGTGAAGTAGTCGTTGCGCCCCTGGTCGAGATGCGTCAGGGCGTACCAGTCGAAGCTGATGTAGTCCTGCCCGAGGGACGTGTACGCGTCGACGTTGTCGACCAGCAGGGCCGAGTTGTTGTTGTCCACGTTGGGCGGCGGCCCGTCACCCTGGTCGAAGAGGGTGAACTGCACCGGGCCGGTGATCGAGTGGAACGTGATGTTCTGGTAGATCCCCGACCAGGTGGTCAGGCCCGTCGGGTTGCCCAATGCGCTCGACGAGTCCAGCACGGCGTAGGCGTCGTTCGGCCCCCCGCTGGGGCCCTCGATGCCGTTGCCCGTCGAGTTGGGCACGACGATGGGGGTCTCGTGCGTGTAGCTCCCCGCCCAGGCGGCAAAGCCCACCCACGGCGTGAGCGAGTCGGTCTCGAAATCGCCGTTGACGATAGGCCCGGCCGAAGCCGCCACCACCGTCGCGAACACGGCCAGAATCGGCCAGCTCCGCATCTGCATGCTCCCGGGTGCGCCCATGCACGGGCGCCCCATCGGGGACAGGTGCAAATCGGATGCCAAACCGCCATCGAATCCGGCGAACTTCTCGTCCCGGTTCAGGGGGCAAGGCCCTGCCGCGCGGCCAGCTCGGCGAAGAGGTCCGGGCGGTTCTGCCGCAACTCGCCCAGCAACTCCCGCGCGCGCTGCTCGATCGCCGGCCCCCGCTGCTCGGCATTGCGGCTCATTCGCCAGCCGATCCACCACGCCAGCCCCAGCGAGGCCGCGATGGCCAGCAGGCTGGCGCCCGCCCCGCCGCCCAGACGTTCGCGCCCCGCCAGGATCACCCCCAGCGCCGCGCCGGTGAGTGCCAAGCCCCAGCCGCCGAACAGGGCCGGCGCCGTCATCGCCGCGAGCTGCCGCGCCGCCCGCGAGAGCAGCCGTGACAGGTCGCCCTCGGCCAGCTCATCCGGCGTGAACACCACCTCGCCGCCCACCTCGAGGCGCTCGTCGGCCACCGTGATCCCGCGCAGCCGCACGCCGGCCAGCTCCGCCAGCGCCGCCACGCCGTCGGGCAGCGCCTCGGGCGCCTCCTCCAGCGGCCGCCGGTGCACCGCACGCGCCGCCTGCCCCACCGCCACGCCGCCCGCCAGCAGCGCCACCAGCGCCAGCGGCGACCACGACCAGCCCCCCTTGACCGGCAGGTACGTGACGTAACAGCCGGCCAGCAGCGGCGCCGCCAGACCCACCAGGCCCCGGACCAGCCCACTCATCCCAGCTCCTCGCGCCGGCCCGCCGCCGCCGCGCGCTCCGCCGCCTCGACCACTCGCTGCGCCTGCACCGCGTCGGCCCAGCTTCCGTCCGCCGCGCCGCTCGCCGCACCCTCAGCATGGTGCAAGAGGCAGCTCTCCAGGTCATTCCGTGGCGCCGTCCGCCAGGCCCCCAGGTCCAGCTCGACGGTCTCCCGGTCGCGGATCAGCTCAATGGGCTGCTTCGCCGAGCGCGGCACCACGAGCGTGGCCTCGTCGCCGAGGACGGTCGCGGCCGGCGTCCGCGGCGGGTTCGGCACGGCCCAGGAGTAGGTCACCTGCGCCACGCACTCGCCCAGCTCCAGCGCCAGCAGTCCGGTGTCCTCCCCGGCGGGCGGGCGCGCCGCGAGCTGACCGGCCCAGGCACTGACGGCGGTGACCTCACGACCCAGGACCCACGGGATCAGGTAAGCCAGGTGGAACGCCCCATCGAGCAGCGCCCCGCCGCCGCGCGAAGCGTCCGAACGGAAGTCGCCGCCGGCCAGCAGCTTCCGCTGATCGGTGAGCACCGGCCACAGCGAGAGCATGGGCCGGCCGACGGCGCCCTCGGCCACCAGCTCCCGCACCCGGCACCAGACCGGGCTGAAGCGCTGGTTCATGACGCAGGACAGCGGCGTGCCGCGGGCCTCGCGCGCGAGCTGCTCCGCCTCGGCGCTGGTGCGGCAGGGCGGCTTCTCGACGATGGCCGGCAGCCCGCGGGCCAGCGCGCGGCGGGCGATCTCGGCGTGGCGGTCGGTCGGGACGCAGACGTCCACCAGCTCCGCCTGGTCGAAGGCGGCGTCGAGGTCGGTCGTGGTGGTCACCGCCAACTCGGCTGCGATGGCGGCCAGCCGCTCCGGATCGCGACCGACCACCGTCACATTGGCGGCGCCGTGGTGCTTCCGCCAGACCTGGAGGTGGTACCGCCCGAAGCCCGAGGCGCCGACCAGGGCTACACGCATCGGTCCCTTCCGTCTGGGCCGGCCGCCCGTGTGCCGGGGTAGGGGCGGGGTCTCCCCGCCCTCTCCGGGCGGCAGGCCGCTGGCCTGACGGG